>CADBMK010000016.1 GCA_902795785.1 uncultured Bacteroidia bacterium
CTTATGGCCCAGTACCTCTCTGCAAGCAAGAAGTGGGACTGCTGGATAGCCTGGCTGATAGTAAATGTGGCGCAGATAGCCCTGCACCTTTCAGTCGGCAACATCTTCATGCCGATTGTCTGCGGCCTCTACCTGGTAAACGGCATCTGGTCCCTTATCACCTGGATTAAACTTTATAACAAGAAAGCATAAGCATATGGCAAACGATATACTTTTGGAAATCAAGGACCTTCACGCCGGAATCGGCGAAAAGGAAATCCTCAAGGGTGTGAACCTCACAATCAGAAAGGGTGAGATTCACGCTGTAATGGGACCTAACGGAGCCGGCAAGAGCACCCTCTCAGCCGTCCTTACCGGTAAACCTATGTATGAGGTGACAAGTGGGTCGATAACCTTCATGGGAAAGGACCTGCTTTCAATGTCTCCTGAGGAGCGTTCGTGGGCCGGAATCTTCATGAGTTTCCAGTATCCTGTGGAAATCCCGGGAGTTACGATTACCAATTTCATGAAGACGGCCATAAATGCCAAACGTGAGGCTCTCGGTCTTGAACCTATGAAGGCCGGAGACTTCCTTAAACTCCTGAAGGAGAAGATGGCATTCGTGAAGATGCGCCCGGAGTTTGCCAAGCGTGAGGTTAACGTGGGCTTTTCCGGAGGTGAGAAGAAAAGGAACGAGATATTCCAGATGGCAATGCTCGAGCCTAAGTTCTCCATCCTTGACGAGACCGACAGCGGACTTGACGTTGATGCCCTCAAAATTGTTGCGGACGGAGTAAACGCCCTCCATACCGAGGAGACGTCGGCCATTATCATCACCCATTATCAGAAACTTCTGGAATACGTGGTTCCTGATGTGGTTCACGTTCTCAAAGCCGGCCGCATCGTTACGACAGGGGGCCGTGAGCTTGTGGACGCAATCGAGAAAAATGGATTTGACCAGTTCCAGTAGACTATGGCAAACGAAGTATATATACTGCGTCCGGGTAGCCTGAGGCTGCCTCCCGAGCACGTGGAAGTCCATGACGGCGAGTCGCTGAACATGACGGTGATTGTCCTGCCGGGCGTTTCCGCACAGATACCTCTGCGCGTGGACGTCTGCGGCTCCAATGCCTCTGTCACCCTTAACGGCCTCTATCTCACGGACGCCTCCGACAATGTTTCCATAATCACCGACATACGCCATACGGTATCCGGAAGCACCAGCACCCAGCTTTTCAACGGAGTGGCTTCCGGCCAGTCCCGCTTCAGTTTCTTCGGCAAGATCCTCATCGCGCAGGACGCACAGAAAATCGAGGCCTACCAGACCAACAGGAACATCCTTCTCTCCCAGAACGCCACTGTGGATACGAAACCGCAGTTGGAAATCTACGCCGATGACGTGAAGTGCTCCCACGGAGCCACGGTCGGCCAGCTCAATGCCGATGAGCAGTTCTATATGCGCTCAAGGGGCATTCCTGAAGTTGAGGCCAAGGTACTTCAGGTTATTTCTTTCCTTTCTCCGGTCCTTGCCGGCATCGAGGACGAGTCCCTCAGGGCGTCCCTTGCGGAAGAAGTGGAGAATGAAATCAGGAAGATGTCAGTATGAAACACGAAATTGTAATTAAAAGCCTTGCCGGTATCGACGATGCCGCAAGGCAGTTCCTTAAGGAAATAGGCCAGAACAAGCTTGTGGCCCTCTATGCGCCTATGGGTGCGGGCAAGACTACTTTCACATCGGCCGTCTGCCGCTGCCTCGGAGTGGCGGAGGATGCCGTCAGCTCGCCTACCTTTGCAATCGTAAACGAGTACAAGACAGCCTCTGGCGAGCCTATGTTCCATTTCGATTTCTACAGGATAACCAGGATAGCCGAAGCTCTTGACATCGGCTTCTATGATTATATTGACAGCGGTGCGCTCTGTATCATGGAGTGGCCTGAGAATATTGAGGAAATCCTCCCTGAGGAGACCCTCAAGGTGTATATCCACGTCTCAGAAGACGAAACAAGAACCCTCACCTGGGAAGACTGATCCATGGTAACATCTCCAAACGTCAAGATTAACCTGGGCCTTTCGGTAATCAGAAAGCGTGAAGACGGATTCCACGAACTGGAAACCCTTTTCGTGCCGTACTTCGACATTCACGACACCCTTGAAATAATAACGGGCGATGACTTCAGCGTCACGTCCGCATCCCTTTTCGCAAGGTATGACGAAGGCACTATGGTCCAGGGAATATCCGAGGACGGAAAACTAATGATAACAATAGCCCGCCGTGAAGGCGTGGACTGGGATCCCCTCAAGGATCTCTGCAGCAAGGCTTACGCCCTTCTGGATGCGGACTTCAACCTTCCTCCGGTTAAGATATTCCTTGAAAAGACATCTCCCGTCGGCGCCGGCCTTGGAGGAGGATCGGCAGACGCAGCCTTTGCCCTCAGGATGATCAGTGACCTTTTCGAACTGAAACTCAGCGATGAAACCCTGGCGGGCTATGCAGCAAGGCTGGGCAGCGACTGCTCGTTCTTTATATATAACAAGCCGATGATAGGCTCGGGCAGGGGAGAAATCCTTGAGCCTTATGAACTGGACCTTTCAGGCTATCAGCTTCAGGTGATTGTCCCGGAGGGGGTAGCCGTATCAACGGCCGAGGCGTACAAGGGAATAAAGCCAAGCGGAAGGACCAATCTCAAAGAAGTCCTTGCGCAGCCGGTAGAGTCCTGGAAAGAGAGTCTTGTGAACGATTTTGAGGAGACGGTATTCCCTCATCACCCAGAAATCCCTGCAATAAAGAATAGCCTGTACGAGAGCGGCGCCGTCTATGCCGCGATGTCGGGCTCCGGATCGGCCCTTTTTGCAATTTACAGGAAGTAGTATCTATTTAAGGATTACCGGGACGGTGCCTGGAATGGTATCGTCAGGCTTGCCTTTGAGATATATGATTCTCTGGTTCGGGGAACCCCTGAAAAGAAGCGTGGTGTCCCTGTGCTTGATGTCGAAAGGTCCGTCCACAAGCACGTCAAGATAGGGAAGCATCATCGAAAGACGCTTGTCCGCCCTGATCTGTTCGATTGTGAATCCTGTCCAGCACCAGATGGTCTTGTCCGTTTCTTCCTTGATCCTTCTTGCAAGTTCTGTGAAAGCCTCCACCTGATAGAACGGGTCTCCTCCCGAAAAAGACACGTTGGCCATATCGTCGGCCTTGATGACATCCAGAAGTTCCTGAACGGTTACCCAATGCCCGTTTTTCATATCCCAGGACTGGGGGTTGTGGCAGCCCTCGCATTTATGATAGCAACCCGCGCAGTATATGGATGTCCTGAGACCGGGGCCGTCAGCCATGGTCTGTTCAAGGACTTCCATTATGCAAATCTTCTGATTATCCATGATTATCTTGGCCTGAGCCATGTCTGTGGGTTCTGAGGTGTCTTCCCGTACCAGATCTGGAGATGGAACTGAGCCTCCCCTGAAATGGCTCCGACCTTGCCGAGAACCTGTCCTGTCTTAACCTTGTCTCCTGCCTTCACCGAAACTGAGCCCATCTTGCAGTAGAATGAGAAGTAGTTGCCGTGCTGAACGAGGACGCACTGATTGTATCCTGGCATTACGACAATCTGCTTGACCACCCCGTCGAACACGGCCTTGACCGGTTCCGCGTCGTTGGTGGCTATGGTGATACCGTTGTTGAACGGCAGTTTGACATTCTTGTAAACAGGGTGGAAATGCTGACCGTATCCGTCGATGACCGGTCCGTTTACTGGCCATGGAAGCTTGCCCTTGTTGGCCGCAAACTCGTTTGCAAGCGTGTAGTCTATAGGAGCCTGGGCTTTCTTGTTTTTCTTGGACTGGTTCTGGGCCATTGCGGCCTTGATTATCCTTTCGATTTCCCTGTTGAGCGCTTCTACCTGCTTGCGCTTGGCTTCCAGGTCGGACTTGTACTTTTTCCCGCTGCGCCTCAGGGTATTGACCAGCTGGTTGGATTCCTTTTCTTCGGCCTGCAGTTTGGTGAGTTCTCCCATGCGGATATTTCTCATCCTCTGGGCGGATGATCTCATCTTTTCCATCTGGCCCTTCTTCTCAAGAAGTTCGTCCTTGGTGGCGATGATCTTCTTTGCCTGGGTGTTCATCTGCTCTGAAAGGCTGTGGAGATATCCGAATCTGCGGAATGCCTGGCCAAGATTCTCGCTGCCGAGGATGTACATATACCACACCCTTGCATCGCGGTTCTTGTAGGCGTTTTTAACGAGTCGGGTGTAGTAGAAAGACATCGTGTCCAGACGGGCCTGAAGAACGGCAATCTCGGCTCCTTTTACCCTGATGGAGTCCTCAATGGTTGCAATTTCCCTGTCACTTTCCGCAATGAGGTCGTTTCGGGAAGCAATCTTTTTCTTTACGAGGGTCAGGTTGGAGAGGGCCTTGTTCTGATTCTTCGTATTCTGCTGAATCTGTTTGTCGAGAATCCTGATTTCCTCTTCAAGCCTTGCCTTGCGGCTTTCCTGAGCCGATGTATTCTGGGAGAATGCAGGCGCTGACGCCATTATGAGGACAACGGCGGAAAAGAGGATATGAAGGAGACTTTTATTCATCTTTGGTTTCGGCCAGATTATAGTAATACTGGGAGAGGTCATTGTCCCCGAGAGCCTTGAGGACCTCGACATAATGCGTGAGGATGGTTTTGCTTTCCTTGCCTCCGTGCATCATCGCTTTCTTGAAATAGAGCTTGGCTTCAGCCGCCTTGCCTCTGAGGTACAGAATCCAGGCATAGGTGTCAAGATAAGTGGCGTTTTCAGGATTGCGGAGAATCACCTTATGGCTCATTTCCTCGGCCTTCTTAAGCTTCATCCTTGATTCGCTCAGGAAGTAAGCGTAGTTGTTGAGGTTCGAGTCTGATTCCGGCTTCAGCTTAAGGGCCAGTTCGTAGGCTTTAAAACAGCTTTTCTTATCGCCCATATGCCAGTATACGTCACCGAGGGAGCCCAGGAGAATAGGAGTGTCGACGGTATCGACCGGAGATGTGTCCAAAATGGTTTCAAGGCATTTTGCACAGTCCTCATATTTGCCCAGCTGGAAGCAGCAAGTGCTTTTGGTGTAAAGATAGGCAGGGTTTGCCGGCTCCTTGACCAGGGCGGTGTCAAGTACGTTAATGCATTCCTGCCATCTTTTTGAATCCTGCAGGAGGCTGGTAAGCAGTATGACGGCGGAAGAGTTCTTCTCGCTGGCGCTTTTCATATAGTCCCTGGCAAGGTCGATAGCCTTGTCCTTCCTGTTTAATTTATAGTTGAACTGGACTGCGTTTATGATGATGGAAGAGTCTTTCGGGTGAAGGGTCAGGGCCTTGTTCATGACGGAATCCATCCGGCTTTCGAACATTGAGAAAAACCTCGGGTCCATTCCTTTGAACAGGGCGTCAAGGTAATCGTGTTTCTCGCCGGCGGAGATTGAGGCTGAACCGGCGAATGTCTCAAGGGTGTTGAAGTAATCGTCGTATTTCCTCTTCATCCTGTAGATCTCGGCCTTGCCTACAAGGGCGTGGGCGAATTCGCTGTCAATCCCGAGGGCCTCGTCGTAATACTTCAGGGCCAGGGAATCGTTGTACTCCATCATCTCAAGGTCTCCGAGTGTGGAAACGACGGGCAGGGACAGGTTGTCCCTGTTGTATTTCAGAAGGACCTCCTTTGCCTCGGCTGTCTTGTTCTGCTGCATGAGAATCTGGTAGCGAGTGAGGACTGTCCTTTCATTCTGACCTTCGGAAGCCTCTACGTTGTCAAGGGCCATGATGGCCTTGTCATATTTCTTGTCGCCAAGGTACAGGTCCAGAAGGCGGTAGAACGCCGAGACCTTCTTTGGGAATTTTTTGATGATTTTCTCACAGACAAGGGCGGCGGCATCGTAGTCGTTCAGGTAAATATAGGCATAGGACAGCCTGTCGTAATACCAGTAGTTGGTTGAATCTATTGCGATGGCCTTTTTGAATTCTTCGCAGGCCAGCTCGTACTGTTTTCTGCCAAGGTCGCACTGACCCATATAGTACCAGCAGGCATCGTAATTACCGTCGGCCGCCGTAATGGCCTTGAACATTTGTCTAGCCGCAGTGTAATCTCCTTTGTTGTAGATGTTTACCGCGTTTGTGAATGCGGCGTCCTTTTCCCTCTCGCTTTTGTTCTGCGAGAAGGAGGCCAGGGGGAGCATGGCCAGCAGTATGGTGAGTATCGTTGATTTAAATTTCATAGCAGAATTGTATCTACAAAAATAATACAATTTACGTCTTCTTGGCCCGAAATCGACAATTCCCCGACGGGTTTTACAATTCAAGGGATAATACCACGCTAAATGAAGGGGTCAGGAAACCATTTTCGGCATTCTTGAACATATTTGCGGCATGAAAAACTTCAAATATATCATTGCCGCGGCATTGACTGTCATGACCGTGGCCTGCGAGATGGATGACCTCAAATTCGGTCGCCCGCGTTCCCGGACGGGTACTGAGGTGGAAAGGCATAAAAAGGATTCCACCGCGGGTGTCGAGGTTCCGGATACGGCCGTGTGGGTGACGGCTGTATCCTATCCTGAAGACTACTATTGGAGATATGACTCCCTTGAGGATTCAAACGGGGCGGTACTGGAACTCTACTGCAATTCCGTGAAAAAGCTTTCCATTCCAACCGGATTCAAGTACAGGATCAGTTCCTATGGGGATAAGAACCATTTTCTGGACGGGGCCGTGTATTCCGACTGGTTTGACGGCCAGAATACCTATCTGAGCAGGAACGGCGTTCTGATAGCATCCTGGGAGGGACGCTATATGGTGAAAGGCCTGATGAAGGATGGCGATACTCTCTGGACTCTGGCTTCCAGCAGGACGGGCAAGGGGCTTTTACTTTTGAAAAACGGGGTGGAGGCTTTCCGTGCGGACAACGGCTGCGTATTCGGGAGCGTTTACGATTCGGCTTGCCCTACCGGAGGCTTCTATGAAACCGGTGGGCGGAAGTGTTTCTGCTACTATGAGGAAGACGCGGCGGGAGGATTCAAGAAGAACAATTACTATACGTGGGTGGACGGCAAACTGGAAAAGCACGATTCTCAGGTGGAGAATGTGGACGATATGCGCGTCTGCTCCGCCCACGTGTTCTTTGTCGGCAGGAACAAGTCCGACAAGGATGTGGTAAGGGTCGTGATGGACGGCACCCAGACGCTTCTTTCCGGGACCAGGGGTCTGAGCATACGCAGTTGCAAGCTGATGGAGATCGGGTCTTCTGTTTATATCAGCGGGATCGAGTATAAGGATAAAAACTCCAGGAATACCGTCCTGTGGAATTCCAGGGGGCTTGTCAAACGCTTCTATGACCGGGACTGCTACTTTTATCGGAACGGGGATAATGTGGGAGTGATAGACACAAATCTTATGGGGCACGATACTTCCATCGATTATCTGAACAGGAGGGAGGATACGCATTACAGCCGTTTTGTAAACCCGAGAAACGCTGTCTTCTTTGACGGGAAGCCCTACATTGCCTTCGACTGGGGGGATGACGGCTTTGTGACCTGGCATAATGGCGATACCTCTTATGTGAAAATAAACGGATATGCCGTCTGTATCAATGTAACCGTGAAAAAGAAATGATCTTTTATCTGAACAGCGCCAAGTGCATAGGTATCGAGGCCGTGCCTGTGACCGTTGAAATCGACATTACTGCCGGAATCGGCTTCCATCTGGTGGGACTTGCGGACGTTGCCGTCAAGGAGAGTCTCCTGCGTACGATTACCGCCCTTCAGTCCCTTGACTATCATATTCCGGGCAAGAAAGTTGTCATCAATCTGGCTCCTGCCGATATGCACAAGAGCGGCAGCGGCTATGACCTGCCAATAGCCATAGGTGTGATTGCCGCCTCCGGTCAGGCCGTGTTTCCCAATCTGGACAAATACCTGGTTATGGGGGAGTTGGGCCTTGACGGCTCGGTCAGGAATGTTCCGGGAGCCCTTCCTATCGTGGAACTGGCTGCCAGGAAAGGATTCAAGGGCGTCATCCTGCCCCTGGGCTCGTCCCTGGAAGCCGTGGAGATTCCGGGAGTCGACATTTACGGGGTGTCGAAACTGGATGACGTGGTGCGTATCCTGGAGGAAGTGTTCGACTGCTCGGACCTTCTGGCTACGTCCTCGGACCTTTACCGAAAGGAGAGCCGTGGGGAGAGGAGGCACTCCAGGCGGGAGGTTGAGGTGGACTTCTCGGAAATCATGGGCCAGGAATGTGCCAAGAGGGGGATGGAAATCTCTGCGGCAGGGGGACACAATATGATAATGATAGGCCCTCCGGGTTCCGGAAAGAGTTCTATGGCAAAGGCCCTGGCGGGAATCCTGCCTCCGATGTGCAGGGATGAGGCCGTGCTGACAAGCAAGATCTATTCTGTTGCCGGGAAGGGCGGCGGACGCTTCGGCCTTATGAGGGAAAGGCCGTTCAGGGCCCCGCATTACAGCGCCTCGCTTCCGGCCCTTCTGGGAGGAGGTTCCGGTGAGAATATCTGCCCCGGGGAGGTGAGCCTGGCAAACGGTGGCGTCCTGTTCCTGGATGAGTTTGCGCAGATGCCCAGGGCCGTAATGGAGGCCCTGCGCGGTCCGCTGGAGGACAGGGAGGTTACGATATCCCGTCTGAAAAGCAAGGTTCGCTATCCGGCCTCGTTCATCCTTGTGGCCGCTACAAACCCGTGCCCGTGCGGTTATTATGGGGAAGGAGACAGGTGCACCTGCTCGGTGGGGCAGAGGCTGGGTTATCTGAGCCGTCTTTCCGGGCCTATTATGGACAGGATTGACGTTCAGGTGTGGATGCATCCCGTCCCGGCCGGCAAACTTGTGGGCCGAAGGAGTGCCGAGCCTTCTTCCGAGATTGCCGCCAGGGTGCTTAAGGCAAGGATACTTCAGAAACACAGGTTCGTTAACGAGAGCATCTTTGTTAACGCGGAGATGTCGCCCCGCCTGCTTGAGAAATACTGCCCGCTTTCCGAGGAATGCAAGGTCCTGCTGGGAAAACTCATAGATACCATGGGCCTTTCCGCGAGGGCTGTTTCCAGGATTGTCAAGGTGGCAAGGACCATCGCGGACCTGGCGGATTCCGCCGATATCCTGCCCGCCCACCTGGCTGAAGCCGCATCGTTCAGGTTCTTGGATAAGAAGGACCCGTTGGTGATGACATAGTTCGAAAGAAATTGCTATATTTGGCGTCGAAAAATGATCAACTATTAAAATTCAATATTATGAAGTATTTGACAGAAGAAAAACTGACCATCGTCGGCGCCGGCGGAATGATCGGTTCAAACATGGCCCAGACAGCTCTTATGCTCGGTCTTACACCTAACATTTGTCTCTACGATATCTTCGAGCCAGGTGTACACGGTGTTTGCGAGGAGATGTATCACTGCGGTTTCGAGGGTGCTAACATCACTTACACCGTTGATCCTGCCGTTGCATTCAAGGATGCAAAGTACATCATCTCATCAGGTGGAGCACCTCGTAAGGAGGGTATGACACGTGAGGACCTTCTCAAGGGTAACTGCAAGATCGCCGCTGAGTTCGGTGACAACATCAAGAAGTACTGCCCTGACGTAAAGCATGTCGTAGTTATCTTCAACCCTGCTGACGTAACCGCTCTTACAGCCCTTATCCACTCAGGTCTTAAGCCGGAGCAGCTTACATCACTCGCAGCTCTCGACTCAACCCGTCTCCAGAGCAACCTCGCCAAGGAGTTCGGTGTTCCTCAGAGCTCAGTTACCGGTGCTCACACTTACGGTGGACACGGTGAGCAGATGGCTGTATTTGCATCAGCTGTCAAGGTTAACGGCAAGTCACTCAAGGAGCTCGGCCTCTCAGACGAGAGAATGGCAGAGATCAAGCAGGATACCATCCAGGGTGGTTCTGCAATCATCAAGCTCCGTGGCCGTTCATCATTCCAGAGCCCTGCTTACAACGCAGTCAAGATGATCGAGGCTGCTATGGGCGGTGACAAGTTCACTCTTCCTGCAGGTACTTATGTTAACACCGAGAAGTACAAGAACGTAATGATGGCTATGCCTACTACGATCGACGCTACAGGTGTTCACTTCACACTCCCTGAGGGAACAGCAGAGGAAATGGCTGCACTCGATGCTTCTTACGCTCATCTTTGCAAGATGCGTGACGAGATCGTTGAGCTCGGTATCGTTCCTGCAGTTGCTGACTGGAAGAAGGAAAACGCAAACCTCTAGTCTTATTTGATATATTCAAGGGGCGGCCGGATCTTTATCCGGCTGCTTTTTTTGTGCCTTATAGTTTATATTATTATTTTTGCTATCGCTTATTCCGATAATTAATTATCAACATATAATAACATGGCTACAATAGAAGAATTGCAGAAGACCGCTACCCAGGTCAGACGTGACATCGTCAGAATGGTCACGGCTGCCAAATCCGGACATCCGGGCGGATCTCTCAGCTCTACGGACATCCTGACCGCTCTTTATCTTGAGGTTATGAACCATGACCCTAAGACCTGGACAAGAGATGGAAAGAACCAGGATGTTTTCATCATCTCAGCAGGTCACATGACCCCTGTTTATTACTCAGTGCTTGCAAGGACCGGATACTTCCCTGTATCAGAACTTGCAACATTCCGTAAGTTCGGCACACGTCTTCAGGGACATCCTTCAATCAGGAAGGGCCTTCCTGGAATTACCCAGACATCCGGCTCTCTCGGCCAGGGTCTTTCTGCCGCTGCGGGTATCGCCCTCGGAAAGAGGCTTGACAAGGACAACAACTTCGTCTATGTTCTTTGCGGTGACGGCGAGAGTGAGGAAGGACAGATCTGGGAGGCAGGAATGTTTGCCGTATTCCACAAACTTGACAACCTCATCGCCATGACGGACTGGAACGGCCAGCAGATTGACGGTACCGTTGACAGCGTAGCGGGTGAGGGTGACCTGGAACTCAAGTGGAAGGCATTCGGATGGAATACCATCGTAGCTGACGGCCATGATTTCGAGTCCATTCTCTCTGCTTTCAAGGCAGCCAAGGCAAACAAGGGCACAGGCAAGCCGACCATGATCCTCTTCAAGACGGAGATGGGTCACGGCGTCGACTTTATGGCAGGTACTTGCAAGTGGCACGGCAAGGCTCCTAGCGAGGAGCAGTGCGCCGAGGCTATGAAGCAGCTTCAGGAAACTCTTGGTGACTTTTAAATCAGACTATTATGAAAAAGTATACAGATACAGGTAAGAAAGATACACGAAGCGGTTTCGGTGCGGGCCTCTATGAGGCTGGAAAGGCTGACAACAGAATCGTAGCCCTTACGGCCGACCTCAAGGGATCGCTCAAGATGGACGCTTTTGCAAACGAATTCCCTGAGCGCTTCTTCCAGTGCGGTATCGCTGAGGCCAATATGGCAGGCGCTGCCGCTGGTCTGGCAATCACCGGCAAGATTCCTTTCATCGGTTCATTCGCCGAGTTTGTGACAGGCCGTATCTATGACCAGATCCGTCAGGAGATTGCCTATGGTAAGACTAATGTGAAGATTGCTTCCTCACATGCTGGTATCACCCTCGGAGAAGACGGCGCCACACACCAGACAATGGAGGACATCGCCCTTATGAGAGCGCTTCCTGATATGGTTGTGATCAACCCTTGTGACTATAATCAGACCAAGGCAGCCACAATCGCTGCTGCAAAATATGATGGCCCTGTGTATCTCCGCTTCGGCCGTCCTTCCGTTCCTAACTTCACGGAGGAGGATAAGCCTTTCGTAATCGGCAAGGCGGATGTAATGACCGAAGGAAAGGACGTTACAATCATAGCCACAGGACATATGGTCTGGGAAGCCCTTCAGGCTGCCGAGATTCTCGAGTCCGAGGGCATTTGCGCCGAGGTTATCAATGTGGCCACCATCAAGCCTCTTGACGAGAAGACAATCATCGCATCAGCCATCAAGACAAAGGCGGTGGTAGTTGCCGAGGAGCATAATATGGCAGGTGGTCTGGGTGAACTTGTAGCCGGAGTGCTTGCTGCAACCGTTCCTACCCCTATGGGATTCATCAATGGTAAGGATCTCTTCGGACAGACTGGTACGCCTGCTGAACTTCTCAAGGCATACGGTCTTGACGCTGCAAATATCGCAGATGCGGCCAGGAAGGTACTTGCAAGAAAATAAGGTCAATTTTTTTTATTCGTTGAAATCATTATATTTGCAACAATTGAACAGTTGACTTTTTTATGGAGCCTCCCAGTCCGGTAATATTTCCAGATTATTCAGCGGCCTCACTTTCTGAGGATCCGCTGTCGGCTATGTAAAATAACTTTCACGCACAGGCGAGCGGGAATTTCCGCACGTCTGTGTGATTTCGTATTTACAATTGTTGGGTAAGGCTTGGGTTTAATAAACATTTTATGGCACTTTATCTTAGAAAGGAGCTAGAAGACAAAACAGAAATCGCCGTCTGGAAGATTGAAGAGACGGAAGAAGAACTGCGCGAATTAAGCGCAGCTCCTACGGATGAGATGGAGGAAATCTCATTCATTAAAAGCGAATCGCTCCGTAAGCAGAGACTCGCTGTAAGGGCTCTCCTGAATGAGCTCTTTGAGGAAAAGGTATATCTCAGCCATCACGACAATGGCAAGCCTTACCTCGAAAACAGCGTAACCAACATCAGCATTACGCACACTACGAACTATGTTGCCGTTATCCTCAATGACAACGAGGATGTCGGAATCGATATAGAATCCCTTGACAGGGACTTCTCCGTTGTGGAGAGAAAGGCCCTTTCTGACGATGAACTCGAGGATATCGAGGACATCGAGGATCAGAAGGACAAGAACGAGCATCTGGCCATTTACTGGTGTTCGAAAGAGGCAATTTTCAAACTCGTTTCCCAGTACAACGTGGACTACGCGGAGCAGATAGAAATCGAGCGTTTCCGCGTCAGGGAAGAAGGAACGATTTCCGGAACTTTTACCGATAAGGACGGCTATTCCGAGGAGCACGAACTCGAGTATATTACCTTCGACCGCCACGTACTTGTGTGGGTTGTGGGTTAAGTCATTTATCCACAGCGCTGTAACAAGTCTGTTATCTTATTTGGAATAATTCTAAATTAACATATCCCAGAAAAACCTGTTAGTCAATGACTTAACAGGTTTTTTCGTTAATTGTTGATAACTTTTTAAATCATTTCTTGAAGAACTCACCACCACATTTTATATTTGTATAAGCGATGACGGGGGGAACCGTCTGAATTCTTTAACCACACATTCTTGAAAAATGAAATACTATGAATCGGCGGACATATGTCGGTCGCTTCCTTCGTCGCCTGAAACTGAATATATATACTGACTATTATGATAAAGCGTGTAATTAAAAGAGATGGCCGAATTGTGCCTTTCGACAATCAGAAAATTGTTGCTGCAATTCTAAAAGCCATGGATGTTACGGAGGCTGGGCAGGATATCGTCCTTGCTGCCAAGATTGCTGACGCCATTTCCAAGAAGAACAAGGAAGAGATGGGTGTCGAGGACATCCAGGATGCAGTCGAACTCGAACTCATGAAGAGCCCCCGCAAGGAGGTTGCCAAGAAATACATCGCTTATCGAAACAAGAGAAGCCTTGCCCGTAAGGCAAAGACCCGCGAGATTTTTGCGGACATCATTGCAGCCCAGGCAAACGACATTACCCGTGAGAATGCCAACATGAATGCGGACACTCCTGCGGGCATGATGATGAAGTTCGCTTCAGAGGCTACCAAGACTTATGTGGACGAGAGCCTCCTTTCTGACGACGTTTACGATGCCGTCAAGAATGGCTATATCCACATTCACGACAAGGATTACTATCCTACCAAATCCCTTACCTGTCTCCAGCACCCTCTTGACAAGATTCTTAACGAGGGTTTCCAGGCAGGACACGGCGAGTCCCGTCCTGCTAAGCGTATCGAGACTGCGGCAGTGCTTGCCTGCATCTCAATGGAGACCGTGCAGAACGAGATGCACGGAGGTCAGGCCATCCCTGCCTTCGACTTCTATCTCGCTCCTTATGTAAGGAAGACATTCCAGGAGGAAATCACCCGTATCGGAGACTTCGAGGGCGTGGATTACAGCATGCTCAAGAATGTCCAGATCGACGATTATATCAAGAGAGACCTTACCGGTCTGCGTGGAGAGCAGAAGGCTATCCAGCATGCCATCAATATGACTGTCGGCCGTGTTCATCAGGCTATGGAGGCGTTCGTCCACAATATGAACACCATCCACTCACGCGGCGGTAACCAGGTTGTCTTCTCTTCAATCAACTACGGAACCGATACATCGGCTGAAGGCCGCTGTATCATCCGTGAAATCCTCAATACTACCTACGAGGGTGTGGGCAATGGGGCAACCGCCATCTTCCCTATCCAGATCTGGAAGAAGAAGAGAGGCGTAAGCTACCTCCCTGAGGATCCTAACTATGACCTCTACAAGTTCGCGTGCAAAGTGACGGCCCGCCGTTTCTTCCCGAACTTCATTAATCTTGACGCTCCATACAATCATCACGAGCTTTGGAGAATCGACGACCCTGAAAGATATAAATACGAGTGCGCAACAATGGGCTGTCGTACCAGAGTCTTCGAGAACCGTTTCGGTGAGAAGACTTCAATAGGCCGTGGTAACCTCTCATTCACTACGGTGAACATCGTGAGAATCGCCATCGAGTGTATGGAGGAACAGAACAAGGAAAAGAGAATTGCACTTTTCTTCGAGAAGTTCGACAAGGTTCTCGACATCGCCGCAAAGCAGCTTAACGAGCGTTTCGATTTCCAGAAGACAGCCCTTGCAAAGCAGTTCCCTCTTCTTATGGGCAAGCTTTGGGTAGGTAGCGAGAAACTCGGACCTAACGACCCAATTGAATCTGTAATCAACCAGGGTACCCTCGGTATCGGATTCATCGGACTTGCAGAGTGTCTTATCGCCCTTGTAGGCAAGCATCACGGAGAGTCTGAAGAGGCTCAGGAACTCGGTCTTCGCATCATCACCCATATGCGTGACAAGGTGAACGACTACAGCGAGAAGTTCCAGCACAATTTCTCGGTTCTCGGAACACCTGCGGAAGGTCTTTCCGGACGTTTTACCAAGATGGACCGCAAGACCTTCGGCATCATCCCGGGTGTGACCGACAAGGACTATTACACAAACTCAAGCCACGTTCCGGTTTATTTCCATTGTACTCCTAAGCACAAGGCGGAAGTCGAGGCTCCTTACCACAACCTTGAGAGAGGCGGTCACATCTTCTACGTAGAGATTGATGGAGATGCAACCCACAATCCTGAGGCCATTATGAACATCGTCGATCTTATGGACAAGTACGACATTGGATACGGCTCTGTAAACCATAACCGCAACCGTTGCCTTGACTGCGGTTACGAGGATGCTACAGAGGGTCTGACAGAGTGCCCGCACTGCCATGGCCATAATATCGACACACTTCAGCGCATTACCGGTTACCTTGTCGGTACTACTAATCGCTGGAACAGCGGAAAGCTTGCGGAGCTCCGTGACAGAGTGGTTCACAAGTAATCTATAATAATGAAGAAACCTGTTATTATCGCTGCACTGTTTTTTGCAGCGTTCGCAACCAGCCTTAATGCCGGCAACATCGTCGGAAAGGTTACTTGTCAAGGAAAAGGTGTCCCGGGAGTCCAGGTATCGGACGGCCGGGACATCGTCTTGACAGATGCTGAAGGAAATTATAGCCTTGACAGCAAAAAAGATCAGGGCTTTGTTTTTATCTCCACGCCTTCAGGGTATGTTCCTGTGATGAGGGATGCCCTTCAGGCAGACTTCTATGCCCATCTTACCGAGGACGCAGATGTTCAGGAAAGTCATGATTTCGAGCTCCTGGAGCAGAATCAGGATACCTATAGCGTAATCTTTTTTACGGATGCGCATATAACCAACGACCCAAAGAAAAAGGATTTTGATCTTCTTCACGATGTGGCCGCTCCGGCCATGAGGAAGACGGCTGCCGAGCTTGGCGGCAAGGGTCCCGTGTACCTTATGCAGCTTGGTGACTTCTCTCACGACCTGTACTGGTACGAGAACGGGTGCAACCTCGAGGATGTTTACAATGTCTTCCTCAGGGAGGGGTTCGCCGGACCGATGTACAGTGTCTCCGGCAACCATGATAACGATGGCGGAGTACGCACGGACAACACGGACAGGGATTCGGAGCATCTGTATCGCAAAATCCTCGGACCGGAGTACTATTCACTCAACATCGGACGTCAGCACTGGATTTTCATGGACGATATACAGTACCTGAACGTAGTCAGTGAGAAGATGAAACCGAACAAGGGTATAGTCGGAGACCGTTCTTACAATCACGGATTTACCGGTGAGGAGATGGAGTGGCTCGGTAAAGACCTCTCTTTCCTTCCGGATACGGCGGATGTTTATCTCTGTGTCCACATTCCTGTGATTGCCAGCAATGGACGCCAGACTTTTTTCCGGGATTCCCAGATGGATTCTCTTCAGACTATGTTCAGCCGCTTCGGAAAGGTTCACGTCCAGTGCGGCCATTCCCACAGGATGGAGTTTGTGGACAGTGACAAGTTCCCGGCTTTTTCCGAGGTTATAATCCCGGCCTTCTCAGGCAATATGTGGACCTCGAAGCCTGACCGCTTCGTGGGCGAGGACGGCGAGCCTGCCGGAACTCTCTCATTCACTTTCACCGGAAGGGACAAGGATATGCATTACTGGTCTCATCAGTTCGGGGAGAAGAACTTCCGCGTAATTGATATGAATCAGGTGGTGTCGGGAAATCCTGCTTCTGAGAATAAGAATGTTGTCTACATAGAGTGGTGGATGGCCCGCAAGGGTTATTCTCTCCAGGTTCTGGAGGGCAGGAAAGTCCGCCCCGTAGAGAAGATTGTTGGCCAGGATCCGTATTTTAAGATGAACTTGCCTAAGAAAACCCAGAAGTCACGCCATCTTTTCAAGGTTCAGGCTAAGACTGCCAGAAAGCCTCTTGTTGTCAGGGAGGTGAGGGACAGTGACGGAGCCGTTATGTATCAGGAGACGGTACGCCGACCTAAGCCGATCGTTCCAGGAATGGAATAACAAACATTGGGAGTCCTAGGTCTCGCATTTTGAAATCATCATTCTCATTGAATGGCCTCACACGATGCTGAGAGCCATCATTCGAAGAATGACTTCGTTTGCAGAGGGGGGATATTCCCCTAAAACCATCCCTGGCCCGCCTCTATGACATCCACGCAAGAATGATAGTTTGAAACTGTTACCAAACTCACTCAGGCAAAGTGGACTGGATAGTAAACAGGCAAGGAGAACTGACAAAATAAACTGGCGAAATAGACTGGCGATGTGACTAGGCAAGCGTGACCACAAGCAAAGCGCAGTGGTGGGATGAGCATCAGCGAAGGCGTACGGAGGAGACAGCCTGCTGCGTAGAAGTTTTGAAAAGATCATTCCTGGTATAGAGTCATAGAAATGAGTCTAGAGGTGAATGGTGAGCATATCCCCCCTTTGAGGTCGAAGTCATTCTCAGAGATATGCCCCACAGATATGCAGGAAGGAGAATAGCAAGAATGATGATTTCAAAAACTGCAAAGGGAGAAAGATGTCCAGAAATAAAAAAAGAGA
>CADBMK010000017.1 GCA_902795785.1 uncultured Bacteroidia bacterium
CCTGATACGTGGCCATGAACGCCCTCGGAACAAAGTCCTCGGAAAGAATGTCCTCTCCGTAGAAATGACCGTCATACCTGATTCCAAGAAGGGTGAAAAGCGTAGGCATCAGGTCAATCTGGGAGCAAACCTTATCGATATGTCCCGGAGCCACGAAGCCCGGAGCGTAAATCAGTGCAGGAATATGATAGCCCTCCAGAGGAAGGTTGGTCTTGCCGGCGCTTGAGGCGCAGTGGTCTGCAAGGATAACGAACACGGTATTGCTGAACCAAGGACGCTTTGAAGCCTCTGCAATGAAGGCTCCTATGGCGTAGTCCGTGTACTTGACGGCTGCGCGGCGGCAGTTTGGATTGCCATCGAACTGGATGCGGCCGTCAGGATAGGTGTACGGACGATGGTTGCTGATGGTCATGATATGGCCGAAGAACGGCTTGCCGGATGCGGCCTTCTCATCGAAGATTCCGAGGGCCTCCCTGTAGGAATCCTCGTCGGACGTACCCCAGATGTTGCTGAAGGCAATTTCCCTGGCATTGTAGCTGCCCTTGTCGAAGACATCGTAGCCGTTGCCCCCGAAATAAGCGCGCATATTGTCAAAATAACTGTCGCCGCCGTAGATGTAGGTGGTCGAGTAACCGTTGGCGCGTAGAACGGAGCCCGTGGTGTAAAGGCCGCCGTTGTCAGGACGCTTCACGATGCTCTCTCCGGAACTTGGCGGAATGCAGAGCGTCACCGCCTCAAGGCCGCGCACCGTCCTGTTACCAGTGGCAAAGAGACGGTCAAACACGAGGCTCTTCTCAAGGAGGGTGTCAAGGTTTGGCGTGATATCCTCGGCGTCATTGCCATAGGCAGAAAGGAACTTGGCGCTGAGACTCTCCACGGTGATGAGGACGATGTTCTTCCTGTTAAGGGTAAGAGAATCAGTCTGAGGCTTCACCAGCTCATTCTTAAGAGCCTCTGCCTCATCCTCAGGAAGAAGGGCGTAGAACTTGGAGTAATCAAGCTCATTGCTGGTAAACGCCTCCACAAAATCCCAGCAGCCGTTCTGCTGAAGCTGGGTGACGTACGTATTGGACGAATCCAGGTTCCTGTATCCCCAATGCAGCCAGAAAACGCTGCAAAGAAGGAGGACGCCGTAGCAGGCAAGATTCTTTGTCCAGCGTGAAAGGCTCTCCACGCCAGCCGTGCCGATATCCTTGCCGCGAAGCATCAGATAGCAGATGAAGGCCGCACCAGCAAGCACGCCAAGCACCACCGGCACCATAGGATACGATTCCACGATATTGCCCACCACCTCATTCGTGTACACGAGGTAATCCACGGCGATGAAGTTGTACCTCACGCCGAATTCATCCCAGAACACCGGTTCTCCGATGATGTTGAAAAGGACGATGAGAACGGCATAGACAGCCATCATCGCCGTAAGCACGGCAACACGCCAGGACCTCCTGATCCGCGGGATGAAAAGTTTCAGCAGGAAGCTGCCCAGAAGGACGCTCAGCAGAATGTTCGCAACGGTAGGAGCGGCGGAACCGTACTCGTCGGTAATATCGTTGAACAGCACCACGTAGAACGTAAGGGCTGCAAGGACGCCGGCAAGAATCCACGAATACGGCTTGGAGTACTTGCACTCAGCCGAACACGAGTAGATAACAAAAGCCGGCACCAGGGCCACCATTGAAAAGCCCAGGTCGTTCAACGCTCCAAGAATAAAGATCCGGATCATGCCCAATGCCCCGAAGGTAACTTCGGTCATTGGCATATACAAAAGAATCAGTCTGATAATAAAACCGACAATTACCGTCAATACCGCGTACCTGGGCGCAAAAAACAGGAACCAGTCCTTTATTTTTTTCATATATTATTCTCGTTAGGAACAATTATCTTCAAAGATGCAGGATGAACCTCGATATTGAGGCTGATACCGAATGATGAATGCGGATCTCCGTCGATATGGATAGGACCGTTCTGGCATCTTTCTATCCTGATTTGCTTTCCACGATTATACACCACATGCTCGCTCAAATACGAAGTTCCCTTCACAAGGTTCAGGAGAAGTCCCGGGAAGGCGCTCAGGCCCACCTTTTTCACGATGACCACATCAAGTTCTCCGTCCTTCACGGATGCCTGCGACGTAATCTTGGCATTGTTGCCCCACTGGTTTGCATTACCGACGGTAATCAGAGTGGCATAGTCGCACCATACAAGATTATCATCAACATATACTTTGTAGTAATCAGGATTGAAACCAAACCACGTCTTGATACTTTCAAGAATGTAAGTGCTGAGACCCCTTCTTCCGGACAGGGCAAAGTTCTCGCTCACCAGCGCATCGAGTCCCACACCCATGGTGCAGAAGAACGGAAGACTGTTAACCGTGCCGTAATCGATGGTGGCAACGTGACCATATGTAAGCAGAGAAGACGATACCACATTATTCCTGCTGATACCCAGATGGAGAGCCAGTCCGTCTCCGCTGCCGCAAGGGATGATACCCATCACCTTGTCGGTACCCACAAGGCTTCTCGCAACCTCATTCTGCGTGCCGTCTCCTCCGACAGCAACGACGATATCAGCATCCGTAGCGGCCGCAAGTTCACTTGCATGGCCTGGATACTCGGTATAAACCGCTTCAACTTCATACTTTTCCAAAGCCAAAAGAGCTTTGGCATCCTCAACGATCTGTGTCTTATCCTTACTCCCCGATACAGGATTGACAATCAGAAGAACTTTCTTCTTCATTTTTTAAACTCACTAAAAAACCGATTCTACTCAATTCCGAAACCGAATCCAGCCTTTTGAGCCTTGTCGTTATTTCGTGCATTAGCCTTTCCGAAATTGAACGAAACGCCAACCATAGCATAGCGCCCTACCATACTCGTCTGACTATCAATGATATAAGCATCAGTTTCCGTACGCCTGATTGAATAACGTTTGTTCAGTATATCCGAAACTCCGAAAGATAGTGAAAATTTCTTAAAGTCTCTCACAATAGACGCATTCCATATTGTGCAAGGCCTGTACGCTTTGGAATAACCTTTATAGAATACGCTCTCTAAATTGGTCATAAAACGAATGGAAGAGAACAAGTTAAGACTAAGAGCAACATTGTTGGAGAAGTTCCACACTTTGATATCGTTTGCGTTGTTCAGCGAATAAGAAGTACGGGTATTCTGGGCCGAAAAATACTCTTGAATAGACCATGACTCCATGCCGCACATAATATCAATACGTGAATAACTGTTAAGATTCTTTCTATTGCTGGTTGCAAAACCGCTCTGGCCGCTATAGAACCTGTCTCCGTTAGGATTTCCCCAGAAAGAAGCCATCATATCGGAATAATCAAAGGCATCCTTGTCAAGCCCGGCCATACGGGACTTAGCCTGATAACTTACAGACTCCGAGTAAGTCAACCGATAAGACGCCATAACATAAGCCTTTATCTTCTTGGAACGAACGCTCTTCGATACAGTCAGATTTGTGCTGACATTTTTCTGACCGTATTTGGCATTGACAGGGATCCTGTAGGAAACTCCCTTGTCATCATACCATGACGCAAAGACAACCGGATTGGAAACAGTTCCACCGTTTATTCCCCAAGAGACACGTGGAGACTTCCCTCCGAATCTATCTGACTTGAAATTCAAGCCCAAAGAGACATTATGATTGAACGAAGGCCTTAGATAAACATTTCCCGTGGAAACATTCAGCGGGTCCGCAATATCAAGGTTTGAAGTCTGCAGAGCCTGGGAAGGCGTGTTGCTGAATCCAGAATACATCAAATTAACACGAATCGACTTAATTATGAAGGAGAATCTCGCATTTGGTGAGACGTTCAGCAGCCATTCATCTTTACCGGTAATATTTTCAACTCCGTGCTGTCTGGTGAAATTCTCGTTCTTATCTTCAAGCACGGACACACCCGCATAGAAAGACGGAGCGTTTCCCATGGGGAACTTACGTTTTCCCCATTTGAAGAAAGTATAATTGAATGAAAGGCTCTGACTGAACTTCATCCTTGTGTTTTCTGAGCGGCTTGAATAATACTCATCACGGGCATTCGTGTACGGGTCAAAGGCCGCATCGTCAGAGACTGTCTCATTGAACGATCCATAAAGGGAGCCAATCACTGATATGCCACGGGCGAATGAATGCTTCATTTCAGCCTCCGCATTCAAATCCGTTGAATGTCCGTTAAGGTCGTGCCTCAAGTCCCTGTCTTCGGTGGTGTGGTCGGCATAAGAGGTTGTACTGCTGGAGCGTCTATCCCCGCTATTATCTGAATAGCTTCCGCCAAGTGAAAGCACAACCTTGTCATTCTTCAGCCTGCCTTTGAAAGGAGAAAACTTGGTGTCATAATTAAGGTTGGCGTCCTTGCTCCGTTCATTGGAGACGGTATTACTGCGGCTGACGTTTCCCTTCTCGTCTCCGACCATATACATGGATTCGGAAGTTGAAACATTTTTCTTGTCAGAATAACCGAAACCACCTGTCAGACGGGTTCTCGGTTCAAACTCGGCAGTCTCCCTGACATCAGCCTTCTTTTCAAACATAAATTTGGTCCCCACGCTTCTGGAATCCGAATGGGCGTTTCCGTGGGACGTGGTGATGATGTCATCGGCATCTGCCTGAAAGGCAGTCTTATGGCTGCTATTTGCATTATCCGAGGATTTATCAGACAAAGACAGCTCAATGTTGGAATCGGTCCTCTTTATTCTTTCAGTATTAAAATTCACGCCGACGGAAGAATTCCGGTAAGTGCCGGCATTAGCGTCAGAGTGGGAATACATAGCCGCAGGGTCCACGGCATTGCGGGCATCTCCCAACAAAGTAATCTGGTCCTTCTTATTATATGCCGCAAACGTGGCATTTCCCGAATACAGCCCATTGTCACGTTCAACCGAATTCTTTTTCCTGCCCTTTCCTTTCTTATCGGCAGCGACGCCTCCTGAAAGGTTGGCAGCCCCAAAGACTCCCTTCTTATACTCCTCCTTAAGCTCCAGGTCCATTACCGTCTTGTCCTTGCTCTCACCCTTAAGGGAATAGTCATTCCTCACCTTGTCAAATACCTTTATCTGTTTGAAGAACTTGGCAGGCATAGTCCTGAGAACACGGTCAGGATCATCGAAGAAGAACGTCTTTCCGCCCACGGTAATCTCCTCTACCGCTTTATCATTGATATAGACCTTTCCGTCGAGATCCACCCGGGCGCCCGGAAGACGGCTGACGAGTTCTATAAGAGTGGCTCCGTCACGAACCGGGAAAGCATTGGTCCTGTACACCAGCGTATCTCCCTTGTAGTAGTATCCCTGGCTCACTGCCTCCACCTTTGCAGCATCAAGATAGTCTGCGGAAGGCACCATAAGGACATTCTTACGGCACGGCCTCCTGAGGTCAAGCATCTCAGTGTAAGGGCTGTAGCCCATCATCTCAACATGGAAACTGTAGAAACCCGGAACTATCTTTCTAAGCGACGCATTACCCAGAGAGTCAGTAACTTCGAATTTATAAAGGACTGTATCCTTGTCGGCAATCAGATAAGCGGAAGCAAAAGACAAAGGCTCGTTGGTTGTGGAATCCTTGACGTTTACCCAAAGAAACGAATTCTCCAGGCGATTCCTCATCTGTCCATTGGCACAGACAGACATTACCATCATAATAACCGATAAGAAAAAATACCGAAAAATCTTCATAGGAGCCAGGCTCAACGCATTAGGGTCTAACACACGATCTTCGAAATGTAATTCGGCTAATTTAGGCATTTTATCCACTAAAAACAAAAAAGAGAGCCTTGAAAGCTCTCTTTTCCTGTTTTTATTTCTCTGTAAGAATCCGGACAGCGTTGTCGATTCGCTCCTTTGTCGGAGGTGGGACACCTTCCAGGGTGTAATCCAGTCCCAGGGTTTCATATTTGAATTTACCCAGGGTGTGATAAGGAAGCACCTCAACCTTCTCAACATTTGAAAGCCCGTCTATGAATTCACGGAGCCTTCTCAGGTAAGAATCGTCGTCCGTAATTCCCGGTACCAGGACGTGCCTTATCCAGACCTTTACGCCTGCCTCCGAGAGGTACCTGGCGCAGTCCAGTATATTTGCATTGTCCCAGCGGGTGAGTTTCTTATGTTCCTCAGAATCAATATGCTTGATATCCAGAAGGACTGTATCGGTCACCGCCATGAGGCGTGAGAACTTTTCAAACCATTCCCCTTGCCGGGTGAAAGGCTGCGCCGAGGTGTCCAGGCAGGTATTGATTCCTCTCTGATGCGCCTTGGTGAAAAGTTCCAGCAGGAAGTCCAGCTGCATCAGGGCTTCTCCGCCGCTGACCGTTATTCCTCCCGTAGAGCCCCAGTAGGAGCGATACCTCTCAGCCTTGTCGAGGAGTTCATCCGCCGTCTTCTCCTCTCCCCCGAGCAGGTTCCAGGTGTCAGGATTATGACAATACCTGCACCTCATCGGACACCCCTGAAGGAAGATCAGGAAGCGGATTCCCGGTCCGTCAACCGAGCCGAAACTCTCTGTCGAATGAACTCGTCCCACAACAGCCGGCTGATTAGAGTCTTTCGTGAGCCTGACGTGCGATAACGTCCAGCTGCTGCTCCCTGGTAAGGTCGATGAACTTGACTGCGTAACCGCTGACACGGATGGTGAAGTTCTGGTACTCAGGCTTCTCAGGATGCTCCATCGCGTCCTGGAGTTTGTCAAGGCCGAAGACATTGACATTGAGGTGGTGAGAACCGCGGTTGAAGTATCCGTCAAGCACGCCTACGAGAGTCTTGGCACGCTCCTCGTCGTTGTGGCCGAGGGCGTCAGGGCTGATGGTCTGCGTATTTGAGATACCGTCAAGGGCATACTTGTAAGGAATCTTGGCAACTGAGTTGAGTGATGCAAGGAGACCGTTCTGCTCTGCGCCGTAGCTAGGGTTAGCGCCAGGAGAGAGAGGTGCACCTGCAGGACGTCCGTCAGGAAGGCTTGAAGTGTACTTACCGTAAACCACGTTGGAAGTGATGGTGAGGATACTTGTAGTAGGCTCTGAATCACGGTATGTATGGAACTTCTTGATATCGTTGTAGAAGGTCTTCAGGAGCCATACTCCAATCTCATCGGCCCTGTCGTCATCGTTACCGTAGCGAGGGAAATCGCCTTCGGTCTTGTAATCTACAGGGAAGCCTGTCTCGTCACGGATGATGGTCACCTTCTTACAGTACTTGATGGCGGAGATTGAGTCAACCACGTGGCTGAAGCCGGCGATACCGGTGGCGAAGGTACGGCGTACGTCAGTATCGATGAGGGCCATTTCGGCTGCCTCATAGAAGTACTTGTCGTGCATGTAGTGGATGAGGTTGAGTGTCTTCACGTAAAGTCCGGCGAGCCACTCGAGCATCACCTCGAACTTAGGAAGGAACTCCTCGTATGTGAGGACGTCGCCCTCGATAGGACGGTATGCCGGGCCCACCTGCTCGCGGGTCTTTGAATCCACACCGCCTGAAATTGCATATGTAAGACATTTTGCCAGGTTGGCGCGGGCTCCGAAGAACTGCATTTCCTTACCTGTCTGAGTTGCGCTGACGCAGCAGCAGATGCTGTAATCGTCGCCCCAGATAGGACGCATAACGTCATCATTCTCGTACTGGATAGAGCTTGTCTTCACAGAGATAGCCGCAGCGTAGTGCTTGAAGGCCTCAGGGAGACGACTGCTGTAGAGCACGGTAAGGTTAGGTTCAGGAGAAGGGCCCATGTTCTCGAGGGTGTGGAGGAAACGGAAATCGTTCTTCGTCACCATAGAACGGCCGTCCTGGCCAAGACCGCCCACCTCGAGAGTTGCCCATACAGGGTCTCCTGAGAAGAGCTGGTTGTATGAAGGGATACGGGCGAACTTCACCATCCTGAACTTCATGACAAGGTGGTCGATAAGTTCCTGGGCCTCAGCCTCAGTGAGGGTACCCTCTTCCATATCACGCTTAATGTAGATGTCGAGGAAAGTAGAGACACGGCCTACGCTCATAGCTGCGCCGTTCTGAGTCTTCACGGCTCCGAGGTAGCCGAAGTACAGCCACTGCACAGCCTCACGTGCGTTCTCAGCCGGCTTAGAGATGTCGAAGCCGTAGCCTGCTGCCATCTCCTTGAGTCCCTTGAGAGCCTTGATCTGCATGGCTACCTCCTCACGGAGACGGATAACATCGTCAATCATCTCACGGTCACCCATCGTGGCGAGGTCGTTCTGCTTCTGAGCGATGAGGTAGTCGATACCGTAGAGGGCAACGCGGCGATAGTCACCGACGATACGTCCACGGCCATAGGTATCAGGAAGACCTGTAAGGATGTGGTTATGACGCACAGACTTCATCTCCGGAGTGTAAGCGTCGAATACTCCGTCATTATGAGTCTTGACATACTTGGAGAAAATCTCGTGCAGCTTCTCTGACGGCTGGTAGTTGTAAGTTGTGCAGGCCTGCTCAGCCATCTTGATACCGCCGTAAGGCATGAACGCTCTCTTGAGAGGCTTGTCTGTCTGAAGACCAACTACCTTCTCGAGGTTCTTGTCAAGATATGCAGGGCCATAAGCTGTAAGGCTGGAAACCACCTCGGTCTCCATGTCCAGCACTCCGCCCTTTGCACGCTCCTGCTTCTGAAGTTCCTGAAGTTCGCCCCAGAGTTTGTCTGTGGCCTCTGTAGGACCTGCGAGGAAGCTCTCGTCTCCGTTGTACTCGGTGTAGTTGTTCTGAATGAAATCCCTGAGATTCACCTCAGTTTTCCAGGCAATGCCTTTAAATCCTCTCCATGCTGTGCTCATAATGTAATGTTTGCTCTATAATTATCTATATATCAATTTCAAAATCATCTACGGCAATCTCTCGACAGCCTGAAATCCGGGAACGCACCCGGCCTCAAAAAGACGGGCGCAAAGATAGTATATGAATTTGGAATAACCCATAAATATTCGAAGGATTTCTAAAAAATTTTAATTTGTTCCCGTAATCCGCAAAAACTGGTTAAATTTACATCGCCCCCTGAAAGGGGGCAACTATATAAAAATTCTTTTATCAACAAGTTATAAACAATGGACGCTATACAGGCTCTGAAGACCAGGCGCAGCTGCAGGCACTTCTCAGAAAAACAGATTACAAAGGAAGAACTGGACACAATTATCGAATGCGGACTCAACGCTCCAAGCGGAAGCAACAAGCAGGGTCCGAAAATCATCGTGGTCCAGGACCCGGACAAGGTTGCAATGCTCAGCCGCCTCAACGCCCAGGTATGGGGCCAGGACACCGACCCGTTCTACGGAGCCCCTACCGTCTGCCTGATAGTGGTCCCAAAGGATCCCGGCTATGACGGCACCCCTAAATACGCCCTCAACCCGGTCAAGGACGGCTCACTGGTAATCGGAGCCATGCAGACCGCAGCCTTTGCCATCGGCATAGGTTCATGCTGGATCAATCGCTGCAAGGAAATGCTGGACCTTCCTGAGGGCCAGGCCATCCTGAAGGAACTCGGCCTCGAAGACCACGAGGGAGTAGGCTGCTGCATCCTCGGCTACCCGACAAGAGAGCCTAAGCCAAAGGCAATAAAAGAAGGCCGTGTCCTGACATACTAGGACACCGCCCAAATTCGAGCACAAACCAAATTCGAACACAACCCCATTTTATACACAACACTGTACCCCAATACAGGGAAGTGCCCCGATAAGACCAAATCTTATACGGGGCACTTTATCTTATACAAGGACTGTATCTAACGCGGATACTAAATTAAACGTATCGAAGTTCAAGGTAGGTGGCTCCCAGTTCGGAACCGAAGATACCTCCGATGAAACCCACCAGGTCTCCCTTCTGGAGAAGTCCCTTCTCAAACAGAACCGATGTGGACGCCTTCACATACTCCTCCTTGTTGGAAACGTGAGAGAAAGGCATAGCCTGTACTCCGCGCACCAGCGCAAGTTCCCTCATCGTGCTTGCCTTGTAGCACATGCCGTAGAGAGGGACCTTAGGACGGAAAGTAGAGAGGTAACGTCCTACCCTGCCGGTATAAGTATCAAAAACGATAGCCTTGATAGGAAGTTCGAGAGTATCGGCCACGATGCTTCTTGCAAGCACGGCCGCGATAGGCTTCACCACCTTTCTGAGGTTCAGTTCCAGGTCCACATCCAGAGCGCTCTCATTCTCAAGCGCAATCTTGGTCATGGTCTTCACAGCTTCCACAGGATACTTGCCCGAAGCGGACTCGCCGCTGAGCATAATGGCATCAGCTCCCTGGAAAATGGCATTAGCCACATCCGTCACCTCGGCCCTGGTAGGGCGCGGGTTCTCAATCATGCTCTGGAGCATCTGGGTTGCCACGATAACCGGCTTCTTCCTCTCCCTGCAGGCGTGCACAATCTTCTTCTGCACCAGAGGAATCCTCTCGGACGGAATCTCCACGCCAAGGTCACCGCGAGCCACCATGACGCCGTAGCAATACGTAAGGATATCATCGAGATTATCCACACCCTCCTGATTCTCAATCTTGGAGATAAGCTTCAGATGACTGCCCCTGGCATCCAGGATGCTCTGAATCTCAAGCAGGTCACTGGCGCTCCTGACAAAAGAATGAGCGATGAAATCGATGTCCGCGTCAATTGCCCAGTGCACGAACCTCTTGTCCTTATCAGTCAGGGCAGGCAGGTCAAAGTGCACATCCGGCACGTTCACGCTCTTCTTTCCCTTTATCACGCCGTCATTCATAACCTCGCAGACAAGGGTATCCGGCTTCTTGCCAGTCACCTTCAGGCCAAGGCTTCCGTCATCGATAAGAATGACTGAGCCAATCCTGATATCACGTGACATATAGCCGTATGTAGTATGCAGATGTCCCGGAGCACAGTTCACGGTGGTATCATCGTGAATCTCCAGGGTCTCTCCCGCCTTCACGTAGAACGGATTCTCCAGGGCGGTAAGCCTTACCTCCGGGCCCTTGGTATCGATGAGGATGGCAATCTTGTCGGAAATCTTCCTGACGGTATCCACCACCATCTGGGCGCCTTCAATCGTAGCATGCGCCGAATTGATTCGTACGACGTTCATTCCAGCCTCATAAAGGGATCGGATGAACGCCTCGTCGCACCTGTTATCAGCAACGGTGCATATTATCTTGGTCTTCTTCTGTACCATATATATCCTACTAACAAAACGGCCGCAAAGATAACTAAAATAAATTATCTAAAAACTTGTCAAAGATTAACTCCAAGTCCTACTTAGTCTTATCGAAGAGTTCTTTAATTCCACCAATCGAGCCAAGCATATTTGATGCCTCGTATGGCATAAAGACTGTCTTAGAGCCATTACCTGCAGCCAGAGTCTTCAGGGCATCGATATACTGCTCAGCCAGCACGAATGACGCAGGATCAGACTTGGTCTTAGCCACAGCCTCTGCAATCTGCTGGATGGCATTTGCCTCAGCCTCTGCCTGGAGCACCTTAGACTTGGCAAGACCCTCGGCCTTCAGGATAGCGCTCTGCTTCTCAGCCTCAGCCTTATTGATCTGGGATGCCTTCTCACCCTCTGAGGTAAGGATAGCGGTCTGCTTCTCACCTTCAGCCTTCAGGATGGCAGCTCTCTTCTCACGCTCAGCCTGCATCTGCTTTTCCATGGCAGCCTTCACGCTGGCAGGTGGGATAATATCCTGGAGCTCGACGCGATTCACCTTCACGCCCCACTTGTTGGTGGCATCATCAAGCACGGCCCTGAGCTTTGCATTGATGGTATCACGAGAAGTAAGCGTCTGGTCCAGTTCCAGTTCACCAATCACATTACGAAGAGTAGTCTGTGTCAGTTTCTCGATGGCGTTAGGAAGATTGTCAATCTCATACATCGCCCTCACAGGATCCACAATCTGGAAATACAGCAACGCATTGATCTCAGTCTGTACGTTATCCTTGGTAATCACTCCCTGCTTAGGGAAGTCATACACCTGCTCCCTCAGGTCAATCCTTGAGGTACCCTTCATCTTGACATAAACCTCTCCGTCCAGTCCAGTGTACACATACCTCTGGACCATATCCCTGGCCTTATCGATAATAGGCCATACGATATTCACGCCCGTAGGCAGCGTCTTGTAATACTTACCGAGACGCTCCACAACGCAGGTCTCAGACTGACGTACGATAACAAATCCCTTGATCGCAAACAGAATGACGATGAAGGCGATAATACAAACGATGATTAAAGAAGTTGACATATCAAGAAGTTTATAAATAAGTAATTAATCTAAGTCCATACACACAGCCCTTAGGCCTTTCTGACAGTGACGATAATTCCCTCGATGGCAAGAATCACCACCTTGGTTCCCACAGCCCAGGTCTCCCCCGGCGCCAGGGCTCCATCCTCGGCCACTGCCTTCCAGTCATCACCGTCAATCTTCACACGGCCTCCCATCTCACCCAGGGCCTCGCTCACAGTGGCAGTCCTGCCGATAATGGCCGCAGCATTAGTCTCCACATTGTCCTTACGGGCAAAAAAGCGCAGGGCCAGCGGACGCACAAAGAAGAATGTGGCAGCAGTAGCCACCGCAAACACCGTCACCTGCCAGGCCATCGGCACTCCCAAAGCAGCAAAAAGAGCCGCCACGATGCCGCCGAACGCAAAGCAGAACACAACAAACCCGGTCGTAAAGACCTCAACGATAATCATCAACAAGGCGAAAATCACCCAAACTTGCCAAAGAGACATAAAAAAACAATTATCAAATGTTTATACAATAATCAGTCCAACTTATCCGTCAATCCAGCCCAGATTCCTCCGAAGATGGCCTTGCACTTATTCCACCTGTCCTTCTCAAAGAGCAGAATCCTCGGAATCCTGTTCAGGACGTGATGTCTAATATAGCGTTTTTTAAGCGGATAAGCTGATTTATAGCGTCTTATTACAATCAGTTGATTCCTGTAGATTCCCCTGAGCCTGAACGCAGAATAATTGTTCACCACCGGGTGGAACCACAGCAGGTTCACCTTCTCCTTCTGCCCGAAGCGCTGCACCAGATGGCAACCTCCCACGGTCCAAAGTGGCAATCCCGCCTCCTTTGCCTTATAGGAGAAATCCAGGTCAATTCCATCCACAAAAAACTTCTCGTCATACCCGCCTATCCTGTCATACACAGCCATAGGCACCAGCATTCCGGAGGTAATCAGGCTCTCCGCCGGAGTCATACTTTCAGAGAGAGCCTCCGTATAAACCGCAGGCCCGTACAGGCCCGGTTCCTTCCCGGATGCCTCATACTCCTCAACGCCACCAAGGAACTCCTGGAAATTCTCCCAAACGGAATCCTGGTCCATTGTCAAAAGGTGGGTATAGCCGCCTCTCCGGGCATAATCCACGGCATAATTCAGAGCCTTGCCAATACCTGCATTGGCCCCGTCTCCGCAGATCTCAATCTTACCCAGCGCCACCGAGCCGGCCACACCCGAGCCAGCCGCAACAGACTCTACCTCAGCCTGACCAACTGCAACAGAACCGGGAGAAACCGAACTTCCTGCCGACCTACCCAAACGGATATCAGACAGATCAAACAGAGAATTCCTCCAGATAAGTATCTTAGATACGTACGGAGCAAAAGACGCAATATTTCTTTCAAGCAAATCCCTGTCGGGATTATAGGCAACAATAATCGCTAGAATATTCATTGAGCATTTTTGGTCTTAAGGCCCAGAGAGCCTTTGATCTTGGTCCTCTCATACTTGCTGAGTCCAAAGAGGAGGATGGAGAGGATGCAGACGCCTATACAGGTTCCGGAAACCACAAGAAGCCTGTCCACACCGTAAGGCATCCGGTTCCGGACAAGGATAGGGAAAACAAAAGTACAAAAACTTACTACTGCGCACTTTGAAATGATTCTGTAAAACTCCATCACATTAAAGCCCGCAACCGAATAAAGCATGAAAAGGCGGCAGATACTCTGAAGGATAGACACACCAAAGAGCACCACAAACACGGTCTGCACAGGAGCGCCCAGCTTATAAAGGACAAAGAGTACAGGAAGTGAAAGCACTCCAAGCAAACCTACCACAACCTGGAACTTATGCTTGTCGGAAGACACCTGTACGGTCTTCGTAATAGTAGTCTGCAGCACGGAAGCAAGCGATGTAAACAGCGCCAGCCTCAGGAACGTCACCAGATACACGAAATCTCCGCCCAACATCTTCAGGAAGTGGTCTCCAAGCCACAGCCTCAGGACAACAGGCGCTTCAAGAATCAACGGTGCCGAGAACAGCAGGGCTATATAGAAGGAGAACTTTGCTCCCCTATTCATAATCCGGAAAAGATGCTCCGCGTCACCGTACTCGGCAGTCTTCATCAAAAGTGGGGAAAGCGCGGAATTAAATCCGGCCACCAGTTTCTCTACACCTTGATCCAGATAAAAGGCGCAGGCCCACAGAGCATTAAGGATGGGACCGAAGAACGGATTAATCAAAATGTTCGTAAAATACGAGAGCACCTGCCCGTCACCGCCGCCAAAGAAATTCCATCTCAGGTTCATGAACGCCACCTTCAGATGCGCCTTGGTGGTTCCGCCCCTTAGGGAGCACTCATCAAAAGAATGGAAACAATATATAATATATCCTATCGTGATAACGATATTGCTTCCCAGCAATGCCAGTGCATAGAACAGCAGCTTATCCATAGGAGCGGACGCA
>CADBMK010000018.1 GCA_902795785.1 uncultured Bacteroidia bacterium
CGAGGGTTCCGTAGTTGCCCCTGCAGCAGGTGCGCATTTCAGCCGCGAGCTCTTCAACAGAATGATTCTCAAGGACATCCGCACAACATACCTTACCCTTCACCTTGGAACTGAGCCTATCTTCGGAGTGGACATGGTTGACTCGGAGAAGGAAGGATACATCATCAACAACGAGATTGAAGTGGAGGATCTTTCAAAGCACAGGATGGAGTCTTCAAGGCTCATCATCCCTCAGGAGTGCGCAGCCATGGTCAACAAGACCAAGAAGGCCGGGCACAAGATCCTTTCAGTAGGAATGTCAACAACTTACGGACTTGAGACCTACGTTACCACCAACAACGAGATAAACGAGTTTGACGGCTGGACAAACAAGTACATCTATCCGCCATACAAGTATGCGATTGCCAACGCCCTGGTAACCAACTTCCACCTTCCATGCTCGTCCATGATAATCGCAACCGCAGCATTCGGCGGCTACGACAACGTGATGAAAGCATACAAGGAGGCTCTGGAAGGAGATTATCGCTTCGGACCTTACGGCGACGCAATGCTCATCCTCTAAAAAAGGTAAACAAACAGGATTTTACAAGAAAGCGCGGCAATACCACGCTTTCTTTTTTTTGCCCTTGACCGGATTCCCAAGTCTTTCGAAATTAGAGGCATGGAAACTTCAAACTATGATGAGAGGGTGTGCATCTGCACCCTCAACAGGGTCTTCGGCTTTGAGCCGAAACTGGGAATAAGGCTGATAGACTACTTCGGATGCGCCTCGGGCGTATTCGAGCACCCCGACGAGACCGCAAGGCTCCTGGAGTATTCGGCAAAATACCTTCCCTTTCTTACGGATGAAAGCCTGGAACAGAGCAGGCTTGAGTTAAACCGGCTTCAGGAACTTGGATGCCGTTTTACCGGAATCAACGAGGATGGATACCCGCCTCTGCTGAAAGAGATCGCAGACCCTCCCATGGGCCTCTACTTCAGGGGAACCAGCCCGGTGGAGGAAGTTCTCGGAAAAGTCCCGGCCATTGCGATAATCGGGACCAGGGACCTTACGGAATACGGACGGGAATGGTGTTGGAAGATAGTGGAGGCCTTCTCAAGATGCAAGACAAAGCCTTTAGTAGTAAGCGGATTCGCCCTGGGGGTGGATATTGCCGCCCATCAGGCCGCCCTCAGGTACGGACTACCCACCGTAGGCGTGCTCCCCACTGGCATCGACGACGTATATCCTTATCAGCACCGTGGAATGGCGGAAAAGGTGAGCCAGACTCCCGGATGCGGGATGATAACCGACTATCCGCCGGGGACTGTGCCCCTGAAAATCAACTTTCTCAGACGCAACCGCATCATCGCGGGGATGTCCAGGGCCACCATCATAGTGGAATCCAAGGAGAAAGGAGGAGGAATGATGACGGCACGCCTTGCCTGGTCCTACGAAAGGGATGTGTTCGCCCTTCCCGGAAGGCTTGACGACGTACGTTCCGGCGGGTGCAACGTGCTGATAGGAGAAAAGATAGCAGACCCGATCTTCAGCCTCGACGCCCTTTCGGAGGCGCTCCAGTTGGGAGGCGCGGACGCCGCCGCATCCGAGGAGGACCTGCGCCAAAGAGTCCTGGACACTTTCCGGGAAACCTACGGGCAAGAGACGGCCTCCCAGATGGCGGACATCGCCCAGGCAATCAGGAAAAGAAGGCAGCTCACGGTCGAGGAGATTGCCGTGGAAACAGGCCTGGACTATCAGACGGCAAGAAGTCACACCTCCATAATGGAACTTGAGGGGCTGATAGGAATAGACCTGCTTCAAAGATGCTCTCTCAGACGAAAATAATGCTAACTTTGCTGCAATGGAATTCATAGACACCCATACCCATATAAGTGACGAGGCCTTCGCCGGCGAGGAGGAGGCGGTAATCGCAAGAGCCCTTGCAGCCGGGGTCACGAGGATGATCCAGCCCGACGTGGATTCTTCCGAAAGACAGAAGATGTTCGACCTGGTCCAGTCCCGTCCGGACTGCCTTGAAGCCATGCTGGGCCTATATCCCGGCAGCGTCCACGAAAACTGGAGGGACGAAATTGATGCGATGCTTCAATATAAGGACAGGAAATTCTGCGCCGTAGGAGAAATCGGCCTGGACTACCATTACGGAGCCGAAGACGCTCAGTATCAGAAAGAAGCCCTGAGAGCACAGTTCGACCTTGCCCTCGAATGGGACAAGCCGGTCAACATCCACCTTAGGGAAGCCACCGAGGACTTTTTCTCAATTTTGAACGATTATAAAGGGAAAGGACTGAGGGGCAACCTTCACGCTTTCAGCGGCAGCTACGAAACCTTCTGCAGGATACAGAAATTCGGAGACTGGTACGTGGGTCTTGGAGGAGTCATAACCTTCAAGAATTCCGGAGTCGGAAAAGCCGTGGCTGACATTCCCCTGGACAGGATTCTTCTGGAAACAGACGCTCCATACCTGACTCCTGTCCCCCATCGCGGAAAGAGAAACGAGAGTTCGATGATCCCCGTCATCGCCGCCTTTATCGCAGACCGGAAAAACATCCCGCTACAGGAAGTGGCGGAAGTCACTTCGGCCAACGCAAAAGTTCTGTTTAATCTATCCTGAAAGCCCAATAATCATTGGATATTCTATTGGCAAATGAAAATTATTTGCTAAATTGCACCGGTTTTATGGGTAGATTGTACACCCTGCAAAACACGAAAATATTTATAACTATTTAATACATTATTAATTAAACCACACAAAAACGAGTATGAAAAAGTTTTTCATGTTTTTGGCAGTTGCAGGCCTTATGGCTTTCACTGCAAACATTGCTTCAGCACAGGAAGAGGCTGCTGATTCTACAGCCGCAACTGAGCAGGTAGCAGAACAGGCAGCTCCAGCAGAAGTTGCAGACGAGGCTGTTGAAGTTCCTCTCCACCAGGCTATCAAGACAAAGTTCATCGAGGGTGGCGCAGGCTTCATGTCTCTCGTCGTTATCTGTCTTATCCTCGGTCTTGCTCTTGCAATCGAAAGAATCCTTTTCCTTACACTCTCTAAGACCAACACAAAGAAGCTTCTCGAGTCTGTAGAGGCTGCTCTTGCTGAAGGCGGCATCGAGAAGGCTAAGGACGTTTGCCGTGAAACACGTGGTCCAATCGCTGAGATGTTCTATGAGGGTCTCGAGCACTACAACGAGGGCGTTGAGACTGTTGAAAAGTACATCACATCTCAGGGCTCAATCGAGCAGAGCAAGCTTGAGAGCGGTCTTACCTGGATTGCACTCTTCATCGCTATTGCACCTTCTCTCGGATTCCTTGGTACTGTGATCGGTATGATCCAGGCATTCGATGATATCCAGAAGGCTGGTGATATTTCTCCTAACGTTGTCGCTGGAGGTATGAAGGTCGCTTTGATCACTACCGTTGCCGGTTTGATCGTAGCCATGATTCTTCAGATCTTCTTCAACTACATCACTGCAAAGATCGAGGCTATTACTGTTGACATGGAGTCTTCAGAGCTCGAATTCATCAACATCCTTACAAAGCACAACGCAAAATAATTTAGGAGCGTTTTGTTATGAAGAAATTCGAAAGATATTTTTCAATCCTGATGTGGGCGCTTATCGTTGTCAGCATCGCAATCCTTGTATGGGGTTTCTCAGTAGACTTCACACAGGCTGCCGTTGACACGCTGCTCCGTTGGGCTTACATAATGGTTGGTATCGCTCTCTTCTCAGTGATCGTTATCGGCATTATCGTAGCTGCCGGAGACAACCCTAAGGGCCTCATCAAAGGAGCCATTGGCGTTGTAGGCATCGCAGCAGTAGTCTGCGTTGTTTACTTCCTGTCATCAGGCTCACCGGCAGTTGGTCTCACAGTAGACCAGCCAGAAGCAGGTACACTTAAATTGACTGACACGGTGCTTAACCTCACCTACCTTGCAGGTTCTCTCGCAGTACTTGCTATCATCGCAGGTGAAGTTGCAAGCGCAATCCGTAATAAATAGGTATCTATATGGCTAAGAAAACTCCAGCGATAAACTCTAGCTCAACGGCCGACATCGCATTCCTCCTCCTCTGCTACTTCCTCATGACTACAACCATGGGATCGCAGACTGGTTTGCAGCGTCGTCTTCCTCCTATGCCTGACAAGAATCAGAAGGTGGAGGACCAGAAGGTTAATCGTCGTAACATCATCGTTGTCAAGATTAACTCAGCCGATAGGATTCTTGCCGGTAGTGACCCTATAGATATCAGTCAGCTTAAAGAAAAGATCAAGATCTTCCTTTCTAACCCTACAGACGATCCGACATTGCCAGAGAAGGTAGCAACCGATATCGAAGGATTTGGTACAGCTCAGGTTTCAAAGGGTGTTATTTCACTCCAGAACGACCGTGGTACTTCTTATCAGGCATACATCGCAGTTCAGAACGAGCTCGTTGCAGCAATCAACGAACTTCGTGACGAATTCGCCGGCAGGGCATACGGTAAACCATTTGAGAGACTTTCTGACGCTCAGAAGGATATTGTTAAGAAGGCTATCCCTCAGAACATTTCCGAAGCAGAGCCTAAGGATGTCGCTAAAAAGTAAAATAGGAGAATAGAATTATGTCAAAATTCAAGGCAAGCGGTAAAAGAGAAACCCCTGGTATTACTTCGGGCTCACTTTCCGATATCGTGTTCATGCTCCTGTTCTTCTTCATGGTGACAACTCAGATGCGTGACCAGGAACAGAAGGTCGTAGTCAAACTTCCGGAAGCAACAGAAGTTGTTAAGCTCGAAAGGAAAGACCTTTCATCTTACATCAACATCGGTACTCCTACCAGGGCCCTCCAGGCTCAGTACGGTACAGATGCACGTATCCAGCTCAACGACTCTTTCAAGACTGTTGACGACATTCGTGACTTCATCGCTGCAGAGCGTGAGTCAATGAGTGAAGGTGACCGTCAGTTCATGACTACAGTGATCAAGGCTGACCAGGATGTCAGAATGGGTATCATTACAGACGTTAAGCAGGAGCTCAGAAGATGCTCAGCGCTTAAGATCATGTACTCAGCAAGAAAAACCTCAAAAGAATAATTTCTTTTTAAATACTTGAAGTGAAGGACGGCTCAAAAGAGTCGTCCTTTCTTTTTGCTTTGGAAATACTTATATTTGTAGGTTATTAAGTGGCAAAGCACAGAGCATTGCCGGCAACTATAGTTATTAAGAAAATGGAATCTGTAAAGAGAACCAAGATTAAGGACCTGCTCAAAGCAGAAGCAGGTCAGGAAGTCCTTGCCAAAGGTTGGGTAAGGACAAAGAGAGGAAACAAGCAGGTAAAATTCATCGCATTGAACGACGGTTCTTGCGTAAATAATATTCAGATTGTTGCAGATGCCAATAATTTCAATGAAGACCTCTTCAAGAAGATCACTACAGGCGCATCCCTTTCTGTAAAGGGTATGCTCGTGGAGTCTGTCGGAAGCGGACAGGCCGTTGAAATCCAGGCTAAGGAAATCGAGGTTCTCGGCGAGTGTGATCCTATGAGGTTCCCGCTCCAGAAGAAGGACACTTCTTTCGAGTACCTCAGGACGGTTGCGCACATGCGTATGAGGACGAACACCTTCGGTGCAATCCTCCGTATCAGAAGCCACATGGCAAACGCAATCCACCAGTATTTCTACAATAAGGGATTCGTCTATCTCCACACACCTCTCATCACTGAATCAGACTGTGAGGGTGCAGGACAGATGTTCCAGGTCACAACGCTTGACCTTGAAAACGTTCCAAGAAACAAAAAGGGCAAGATAGATTACGCACAGGACTTCTTCGGCAAGCAGACCAGCCTCACAGTGAGCGGCCAGCTTGAGGGAGAGCTCGGAGCAACGGCCGTAGGTGAAATCTACACCTTCGGTCCTACATTCCGTGCAGAGAACTCAAACACCCCGCGTCACCTTGCAGAGTTCTGGATGATTGAGCCTGAGATGGCATTCTACGACATCAAGGACAACATGGACCTTGCAGAGGACTTCATCAAGAGCCTTGTCAAGTATGCCCTCGACAACTGCTACGACGATATCAAGTTCCTTAACGACAAATATGACGACACTCTTATCGAGAGACTCAAGGGAGTAGCCGACACAGAGTTCGTACGTCTTCCTTATACCCAGGGTATCGAGATTCTCAAGGACGCCATCGCAAAGGGTCAGAAATTCGAATATCCTGTTGACTGGGGTACGGACCTTCAGAGCGAACACGAGAGATATCTCGTTGAGAAGCACTTCGGAAAGCCTGTAATCCTTACGGATTACCCTAAGGACATCAAGGCATTCTATATGAAGCAGAACGAGGACGGCAAGACCGTTCGCGCAATGGACGTCCTCTTCCCTAAGATCGGTGAAATCATCGGTGGTTCAGAGCGTGAGGCATCCCTCGAGAAGCTTGAAGGCAGGATTGACGAGCTCGGAATGAGCCGTACAAACCTCGAGTGGTACATCGATACAAGAAGGTTCGGAACAGTTCCTCACAGCGGATTCGGACTCGGATTCGAGAGACTTCTTCTCTTCATTACCGGAATGCAGAACATCCGTGACGTGATTCCGTTCCCAAGAACACCTAAGAACGCTGAATTCTAATATTCAAGTATATGCTCGTAATCGGTATAGCCGGCGGTTCTGGCTCTGGCAAAACCACAGTCGTACGCGCCATTACGGAAAAACTTAAGGAAGACGTAGTAGTCATTCCTCAGGATTCTTATTACAAGGATTGCAGCGACCTTTCCGACGAGGAGAAGCGCAACCAGAATTTCGATCACCCTAAGGCCATCGACTGGGAGCTTCTCTGCCAGCATCTTGCCGACCTGAAAAAAGGCAAGAGCATCAAGCAGCCGGTGTATTCTTATATTTCCTGCTCAAGGTCAAAGACAGAATTCGTTGAAGTGAATCCTGCCGAGGTCATCATCGTGGAAGGCATCCTTCTTTTCAACTGCGAGGAACTTCGCAAGCAGCTGGACATTAAGATCTTCGTGGACGCTGACGCTGACGACCGCCTTATGAGAGTAATGGAAAGGGATATCCGCGAGCGCGGCAAGGATGTGCTCTGGGTAATCGAGCGTTATACCAGGACTGTCAAGCCGATGTACCTCCAGTTCATCGAGCCAAGCAAGCGATACGCAGACATCATCATCCCTCAGGGCGGTGAGAACAAGGTTGCTATCGATGTCATTTCGGCTACGATCGAAAAGGCTATCAGCAAGAAGAAAAACAAGTGAGAAAATTAACGGACGACGACAAGGCGGGGCTGTACATCACGATCATATTCCATCTCGTGGTGATTATCGTCCTGCTCATCGCCCAACTCGGTGCCACCCTGAGCAAGGAGAACACCTTCGTCCTCGACTTCACCAAACAGGAAGAAGTGGAGAAAGTGCAGAAGAAGGAAGAACTTCGCCAGAGTGTCAGCGAGAAGATAGAACAGATGCTTGCAGCGGCATCGGCAGGTGTTCCGGTTAAGAATATCGCCGTCAACAGGAGCAGCACGCTCAAGGACGACAGGAACACGGATGCTGAACAGCTGTACAAAGATGCGGAGCGTCTTCAAAAGGAACTGCAGAACGGAATTGCTCCGGACGAGCCGGATGACGACTACGTTCCCACCCAGAAGCCGAAAAAAGAAGACAAACCAAAGAATAAGGCCTACAATGGCCCGTCTGTTGTATCATATAATCTGGAGGGCCGCAAGGCCAGCCGCCTCTCAATCCCGGCCTACAGATGTCTGGGCGGAGGCATGGTTACGGTGATAATCACCGTTGACCCGCAGGGAAACGTGGTTAATGCAAAGGTACAGGACGGTGTATCGTCTGATGACAACTGTCTGAGGAACTTCGCGGTAAGGGCAGCGAGGCTGTCGAAATTCTCGATCAGCAAGAGCGCTCCCGCAAGACAGCAGGGTGACATAGTTTACCAGTTCATCGCCCAATAATAGTACCGTTTTTACTATATTTAGAAAAACTATGTTTAACAAAAAAAAGAACGAACGAACTGACAATATACTTATGGAAGAATTTAAATTTCAATCGGTCAATAAACTCTTTGAAAAGAGCTTCAGAGAGAACTGGGACAGACCGGCCCTTTCAAACTATCAGGGTGTAACCTTGAATTACAACGATGTGGCAAGACGCATCGCCAAACTTCAGATTGCATTCGAGCAGTGCGGTCTTGTCAAGGGTGACAAGGTTGCCCTGTGCGGACGCAACCAGGCCAACTGGGGCGTCAGCTTCCTTGCCGCACTCACCTACGGTGCGGTTCCGGTTCCTATTCTCCACGAATTCAAGCCGGGAAACATCCACTACCTTGTAAACCATTCAGAAGCGAAGGTACTCTTCGTTGACGATTATATCTGGGAACAGCTCAACATCGAGGAGATGCCGGACGTATACGTTGTAGTCCAGATCAACACGTTCAAGTTTCTCTACGCCAAGAACGAACAGCTTCTTGACGTCAGGGCCCACCTCAACGAGAGCTTTGGTAAGAAGTATCCTGACAACTTCGAGCCTAAGGACGTGGTTTACTACGAGGACTCTGCGGACGAACTCGCAGTAATCAACTACACTTCAGGTTCATCAGGATTCTCAAAGGGAGTAATGATTCCATACAGGGCTCTCTTCTCAAACATGAGCTTTGCATGCCACTATGCAGACCTTCCTCTGACCAACAAGAGCCAGGTGGTTTCAATGCTTCCTATGGCCCATATGTACGGAATGATGTTCGAATTCCTCTATGAGATGAAGCTCGGCTGCCACGTGCACTTCCTTACACGCGTTCCAAGTCCTAAGATTATCATGCAGGCATTCGCCGAAATCCATCCGGACGTAATTATCGCCGTACCTCTGGTTATTGAGAAAATATACAAGTCAAAGCTGAAGCCTATCATTGACAGGAACAGAATTTTCTTCAACCTCCCTATCCTTGACAAGATTCTTCTCGGAAAGGTCAGGAACGAGCTCATCAACACCTTTGGAGGCAAATTCGACGAGGTCATCCTGGGAGGAGCAGCATTCAACCCTGAGGTTGAATCATTCTTCAAGAAGATACAGTTCCCTTATACGGTGGGTTACGGCATGACAGAGGCCGCGCCTATCCTCGCATATGCGCACTGGGACAAGGCTAAGCTTTATTCCTGCGGCAAATGCGCGCCATACATGCAGATAAGGATTGACTCGGAAGATCCACAGACCATCTCAGGAGAGGTTCAGGTCAAGGGACCTAACGTCATGCTCGGCTACTACAAGAACGAGAAGGCTACGGCCGACGCCTTCACCGAAGACGGCTGGTTCCGTACCGGAGACATGGGTATCATCGACGCTGACGGTTACCTCTTCCTCAGGGGACGTTCAAAGTGCATGATCCTCGGACCTTCAGGTCAGAACATCTATCCGGAGGAGCTTGAGGGCGTTGTAAACAACGTCACCTATGTGGTTGATTCACTCGTAATCGACGATCACGGCACAATCACAGCCCTCATCTACCCTGACTACCACACGGCCGAAGCCGACGGTCTGTCAAGGGAGCAGCTTGAGAAGAGGCTTATCGATTCCCTTCCGGAAATCAACAAGGAGCTTCCTAAGTACGCACAGATCAAGAAGATGGAATTCCTTCCTGAGGACTTCGAAAGAACTCCTAAGAAGAGCATCAAGAGATATCTCTATCAGAGAAACTAGAACCCTGTCCTAAATGGAAAAGTTTGACGAAAGATACATTGAAATGGCATCGGTATGGGCTAAGAACTCATACTGCAAGAGGCGTCAGGTCGGAGCGCTCATCGTAAAGAACAGAATGATCATTTCTGACGGTTACAACGGAACCCCGTCGGGGTTCGAGAACCAGTGCGAGGATGAAAACGGAGTCACGAAGCCGTACGTCCTTCACGCGGAAGCCAATGCCATCACCAAGGTAGCCAAGTCGGGCAACAGCAGCGAGGGTGCAACCCTGTTCGTTACAGCCTCTCCCTGTCTCGAGTGCGCCAAACTTATTATCCAGGCAGGTATCAAAAGGGTCGTCTATCGTGACGAATACCGTCTCACCGACGGTATTGACCTTCTGAAAAGGGCGGGAATCATTGTAGAAAAAGTTGACTAAGATGTTCCAGAAGAGAATTTCATCAGTATGGGTTGCTCTGATGGGCATCGCTATAGGAGTTCTTGCTGTACTGACCGCACAGAAGATTTCCCAGAAAAGACATCTCACTGACGTCCGCTACCGGGATTGGCGCAAGCTTAACCTGATCCTGGATCAGATAGAGAACAATTACGTAGACACAATTGACGTTAAAGGTATGACCGACGCCGCCATCGTGGCGGCGCTGGCCAAACTTGACCCGCACTCAATCTATATTCCACCGGTTGAACTCGAAGAGAGCGAGACCGAACTGAACGGAAACTTCGACGGCATCGGAATCCAGTTCAACGTACCAAACGATACGGCAATCGTCCTGGAAGTCATCCCGGGCGGACCGTCCGAAAAGATCGGTCTCCAGCAGGGAGACAGGATCCTGAAGGTTGACGAGACCGAAATAGCCGGAGTCAATTTCCCACAGGACAGCATGGTAAGGAGAATCAAGGGCCCGGCAGGCTCAAAGGTCACTGTCACCGTGCTGAGAAAAGGTGAGAAGATTCCGTTTGAAATCACCCGCGGAAAGATTCCTATCCACTGCGTTGACGCATCGTTCATGATCAACGACACCACAGGATACATCCGCCTGAGCAAATTCTCAAGAAACACCTACACTGAGTTCATCAAGGCCAGCAAGGACCTTCTCGACAAGGGAATGAAGAAGCTTGTCTTCGACCTCAGGGACAATACGGGAGGATACCTGGACCAGGCCCTTCTTCTTAGCAACCTCTTTCTGGAAAAGGGAGAACCTATCGTCTATATGGAGGGTCTCCACAGGAAGAAGGAGGAATACAAGGCCGACGGCAAAGGATTCCTCAAGGACATCAGCGTCTCAGTCCTCATAAACGAGACCACGGCTTCATCAAGCGAGATCTTCTCGGGAGCCATTCAGGACAACGACAGGGGCAGGATCATAGGCCGCAGGTCATTCGGCAAGGGCCTTGTCCAGGAACCGCTTTACTTCTCTGACGGCTCTGCCGTCAGAATCACGGTGGCCCGTTTCCACACCCCTTCCGGAAGATGCATTCAGAAGCCTTACTCAGACGATTACAATTACGACATCTACAAGCGTTATGCAGGCGGAGAAATGTTCGTGGCCGATTCCATGAAAGTTGATACAACGGAGGCTTTCAAGACCAGAGCCGGACGTACAGTCTATGGCGGCGGCGGAATCATTCCTGACATCTTCGTTCCTGTAGATACCACCAGGGCCACCCCATACCACATCGCCTGCAACAAGAAGGCTACCGCCATGAGGTTCGCATCAGCGATGGCCGACGTTTACCGCGTAAAACTCTCCAAAATCGACGATTACAAAGAATTGGAGGCTTTCCTCGATTCAATGGGAATACCGTCCAGATTCAGGGCTTTTGCGGCAAATAAGGACGGCCTTACATGCGGACAAAAAGAATGGGACGAGACAGCTCAGTATCTCATCCCACAAGTCCGTGCGCTGATAGCCAGATATTCAAAGCTTGGCGACAACGCTTTCTATAAGATGTATCTCTCTATCGATCCGGTTATCGCGGCTGCCCTGTAAGTGCCTCTACCGCCTTCGCAACCTTGTCGAAGGTGAAAGAGCCCAGCACCTTATCCATCTTGGCCGCAACCTTGTCGTTGCAAAGATTTCCGATTGACCCTTCGTGAGTATGGGCCAGGGTTCCGTGATACTCGAACTCTCCCCTCTCGACGGCCATTCCAACCTGCTTGTAAGCATCCCTGAACGGAACGCCTTCCTTTACAAGGTGGTTGACCTCCTCAACTGTGAAGGCCAGTTTGTACCTGGAATCTTCCATAAGATGATCCGTCACTTCCATATTGTCGATTGCAAACTCGGCAATGTCCAGGCAGTCGTTCATTTCCTTGAACATTGGGATGAACACCTCCTTGATTATCTGAAGGTCACGGAAATAACCTGAAGGAAGGTTTGTGGTGATCATTCGGATGGTATTTGGAATGCTGTTAATCCTGTTGCAGTGGGCCCTTATGAGCTCAAACACGTCCGGATTCTTCTTGTGAGGCATGATGCTGGACCCCGTAGTGAGGTTGTTCGGAAGATGTACGAAGCCGAAATTCTGGCTGCAGTACATACAGCAGTCGAATGCGAGTTTTCCGAGGGTCTCGGCAATTGAAGCATAGGCAAACGAGATTACCCTCTCCGTCTTACCACGTCCCATCTGGGCGTAAACCACGTTGTAGTCAAGGTCATCGAAGCCCAGAAGCCTGGTTGTAAGCGTCCTGTTGAGTGGAGCTGACGAGCCGTAACCGGCAGCCGAACCCAGAGGGTTCTGATTGGTCACGTCCCAGGCAGCCTTCATAACTGCCATATCATCCGCGAGGCTCTCCGCATAGGCTCCGAACCAGAGGCCGAAACTTGAAGGCATCGCAACCTGAAGATGGGTGTAACCCGGCATCAGCACATCCTTGTACTGCTCGCTCTTTGCCTGAAGGCTGTCGAAGAGGGCCTTTACCTTACCCACGGTCTTCTCAATCTCTGCACGGGCGTAAAGTTTCAGGTCAACGAGGACCTGGTCATTGCGCGAGCGGCCCGTATGAACCTTCTTGCCTATATCGCCAAGCTTGCGCGTAAGCATCAGTTCCACCTGGGAATGGACATCCTCTATATCGTCTTCGATGACAAATTTGCCATCCCTGGCCTCCTTGTAGAGAGCCTTGAGTTCAGGAAGGAGTTTGGAAAGGTCCTCGGAGCTCAGAAGCCCCACGCTTTCAAGCATGGTAATGTGGGCCATCGTGCCCATAATATCGTAAGGTGCAAGGAAAAGATCGAGTTCACGGTCAAGTCCGACAGTGAAGGTGTCTATCTTCTCATCCACATTGAATCCCTTGTCCCAAAGTTTCATATCGAAAGATTATCTAAAAGGTTTACGTAAATCTTGATTCCCTCCTCAATCTCCGAGAGGAGGATGTACTCGTCGGCCATATGGCTGCGGGCCGAATCGCCCGGACCTATTTTGATGGTCGTGAACGGTGAAAGCGTCTGGTTGCTGCAGGTAGGACTGCCGAAGGCTGTAAGTCCGAGGGACAGGCCGCGCTTTACCACCGGATGGTCCTGGCTGATATGGGAGGCTCCCAGACGGGTCGAGCGCTCCTTTACCTCACATTTAACCTGAGTCTTGATATATTCCAGAAGTTCCTTGTTGGAATAAAGGCCGTTTGAGCGGACGTCAACCACAAATGTGCAGGTATCCGGCACCACGTTGTGCTGGGTTCCCGCATTTATCATCGTGACGCTGGTCTTCACAGGTCCCAGGAATTCGGATACCTTAGGGAAGGTAAACGTTCGGAACCATTCGATATCGGGCAGGGCCTCGTAAATCGCATTGATTCCCTCGTTCCTGGCTGCGTGTCCGCTCTTGCCGCGGGCCGTGCAGTCAAGGACCATCAGTCCCCTCTCCGCTACCGCCATCTGCATCCTGGTAGGTTCACCCATCACTCCAAGGTCTATATGTCCGATCTCAGGGAAGATGAGTTCTATGCCGGTCTTGCCGCAGACTTCCTCCTCGGCTGTGGCGCTCCATATCAGATTGTACGGCTGGGGTCTGGACGTAAGTCTCAGATAAGCCTCCAGAAGGGAAACCACGCTGGCGCCGTCGTCATTGCTTCCCAGGCCATAAAGGACGCCGTCCTCAATATCTGCGCTGAACGGATTCCTGGTGTAGCTTGCCGCAGGTTTGACCGTGTCTATATGGGCGTTCAGAAGGATCGTCGGCTTGGCCGGATCCGCCTCTGCGCAAATCCACAGGTTATTGCCCTTCCTTTTTGGAGAAAGGCCGTGACTCTTGAGCCAGCTCTCGAGAAAAACGCACACGGCGGTCTCTTCCCTGCTGACCGAAGGAATCCGGATCATCCCCTGAAGGAGTTCTGTAAGCTCTTTAAGTTCCATTATTCGATTGTGGTTCCCTCCGATTTTCCAAGTTCATCAGCCTTGGTGATTACCACCTTCCTGACCCCCTTGTCAATTGCATCGAAGGCATTGTCAAGCTTCGGAATCATGCCGCCGGCTATGGTGCCGTCAGCCTTATACTTCTCAAAATCCTCCCTTGTGATCCTGGAGATGACGCTTTCATCATCGTCCGGATTGGAAAGGACTCCCTTCTTCTCAAAACAGAATGTCAGGGTAACGTCGAAGTGCTTTGCAAGGGCCTTGGCTGCCTCGGACGCGATGGTGTCGGCATTCGTATTCAGAAGATTTCCATTGCCGTCATGCGTAAGCGGCGCCAGGACAGGAACGACTCCCTTTGCGATAAGGTCGGCAAGGATGTCGGAATCCACCGCCTTCACATCGCCCACGTATCCGTAATCCACATCCTGAACGCTGCCGTCGGCAAATTTCACCTTCTTGAGCGGTCTCTTTGCGGAAAGCATATAGCCGAGGTCGGCTCCGGTAAGTCCTAATGCGTTCACGCCGAGGGCCTGAAGTTTGGCCACTACATTCTTGTTAACGAGTCCGCCATAGACCATCGTGACCACCTGAAGCATATCTTCGTCGGTCACGCGGCGTCCCTCAATCATCTTGCTCTCGATGCCGAGGGAAGCGGCCACCTTGGTTGCCCTTCTGCCACCTCCGTGCACCAGAACCTTGAGGCCTTCAAGACCGGCGAAAGCCTTCAGCAACTGCTGCAGGCTTTCCGGTTCTTCGACGACTGCGCCGCCAACTTTAATAACGTTGAGTTTTGTCATTATTTGTCAAGCGATTCAAGCATTCTTTTCATTACTACCTGAGCTGAAATCTCACGGTTGGCAGCCTCAGGGATAACAAGCGATGTAGGAGCGTCAATCACCTCGTCAGTCACGATCATATTTCGGCGGACAGGCAGACAGTGCATGAAGAAGGCGTTGTTGGTAACGGCCATCTGGCGTGCGCCAACCGTCCAGTCCATATCCTTGCAGACCACCTTTCCGTAATCCTCAGGATTAGTGACTCCAGGGTTGCTCCAGTTCTTTGCGTAAATGAAGTCTGCGCCTTCAAAAGCCTTCATCTGGTCGTACTCGATCCTGCTGCCGCGGGTGAACTTAGGATCCAGTTCATATCCCTTTGGATGGGTAATCACAAAATCCACATCGGCTGCGCTCATCCACTCTGCGAAGCTGTTTGGAACTGCCTGAGGGAGGGCTTTCGGATGCGGTGCCCAGCTGAGGACAACCTTAGGGCGCTTGTTGCGCTTGTATTCGTTGATTGTAATGAGATCGGCAAAGGCCTGGCAAGGATGAACCGTTGCAGACTCAAGGCTGATTACAGGCTTTCCGCTGTATTTGACGAACTGCTCGAGGATTGTCTCGGCATAGTCAAACTCACGGTCCTCCAGGTGGGCGAAGCTGCGGACACCGATGATGTCACAGTAGCTTGCCATCACCGGGATGGCTTCCTTGATATGCTCGCTCTTGTCACCGTCCATTACCACTCCCATTTCGGTTTCAAGCTTCCAGCTCTCCGCTCCGATGTTGAGCACGATAGGATGCATTCCAAGATTGAGGGCTGCCTTCTGGCTGCTGAGTCGGGTTCTGAGGGAGTTGTTGAAGAATACAAGCATGATAGTCTTGTCCTGACCGAGGTGCTTCCAGGCGAACCTGTTCTTCTTAACCTCCTCTGCTTCCTTGAGAGCGGCGTTAAGGTCTCCGATATCTTCTACGTGAAAGAAAGTCTTCATTACTTTATAATGTCTTTAAGTGAGTCGATGAAATACTGTGCGTCCTCCTCTGTCACGCACAAAGGTGCCAGCAGACGGATCATATTGGTTCCGGCAACTCCGGTGAAAATGTGCTTTTCAAAAAGAAGTTTGCGGCGGATTTCAGCGATTGGCTCGTTGAACTCGATACCGATCATAAGACCAGTTCCCCTGACCTCCTTGATCTTTGGTGACTGAGGAAGATGAGCCTTGATATACTCGCCTACCTTGTGGGCGTTGTCAGCAAGGTGTTCCTTCTCCATAATGTCCAGCACTGCGATTGCTCCGGCCATTGCCAGGTAGTTTCCTCCGAAAGTGGTTCCGAGACGGCCCTTGACGGCCTCGAACTCAGGTGAGATAAGGATACCGCCGCAAGGGAAACCGTTGCACATACCCTTTGCCATCGTAATGATGTCGGCCTTGATTCCTGCCCACTGGTGAGCGAAGAACTTACCGGTCCTGCCGTAGCCGCTCTGTACCTCGTCAAGGATGAGGACTGCGCCGTACTGCTTGCAAAGCTTTGAAAGAGTCTGGAGGAACCCGGCTGTAGGAGCGTGCATTCCGCCGACACCCTGGATGCCCTCGATGATTACTCCGGCAACATCTCCGCCCTGGAGAACCTGCTCAACGGCAGCCGCGTCATTAAGGTCACAGAATGTCACCTTGTGATTTGCGTTGAACGGAGAGACAATCTTAGGATTGTCGGTAACAGCCACGGCACCGGATGTCCTTCCGTGGAAACTGTGATGGAAGGCGATGATCCTGTCCTTTCCTGTATGGAAAGAAGCCAGTTTCAAAGCGTTCTCATTTGACTCGGCTCCAGAATTATCAAGGAAGAGTGAATAATCCTCGTAACCGCTGGCCTTGCCAAGCTTGTGGGCGAGTTCAACCTGCAGAGGGTTGATCACGCTGTTTGAATAGAATCCTATCTTGTCAAGCTGAGCCTTGAGCGCAGCCACATAGTCAGGATGTGTATGGCCGACTGAGATAACGGCATGTCCACCGTAAAAATCAAGATATTCCTGTCCCTTGTCGTCCCATACATGCTGAAGATGGGCCTTCACAGGCACAATATCAAAAAGTGAATAAACGTCGAATAAATTCATAATTATTAGAAGGCAGATGCCTTTAATTTGAGTCCGGTCTTTTCATCGAGGCCGAACATAAGGTTCATATTCTGGACAGCCTGTCCGGAAGCACCCTTGAGGAGGTTGTCGATAGCTGAATTAATAAGCAGCTTGTCCCCGTGCTTCTCCAAGGAGAGGACTGCCTTGTTTGTATTGACGACCTGTTTGAGGTCAACGTTGGTGTCGCTTACGAATGTAAAGGCGGCATCCTTGTAGAAGTCCTTATACAAGGCCTTCGCATCGTCGATGCTCAGGTCGCAGTCCGTAAATACGCTCGCGAGAATTCCTCTCGCGAAGTCGCCTCGGACCGGCAGGAAGTTGATGGCTTTGTCGTAACCCTTCTGAAGGTTGTGGACATTCATGCCTATCTCAATCAGGTGCTGATGTTCAAACGCCTTATAGACGGACACGTTGTTGTTGCGCCAGCTGAAGTGGGTGGTTGCGCCCGGCTTGACTCCGGCTCCGGTGGATCCGGTAATTCCGGTAACGTTCACCTCGCCCCTAAGAAGGCCTGCAGCCGCAAGCGGAAGGATGGCCAGCTGGATTGCCGTTGCAAAGCATCCAGGATTGGCCAGAAGGCTTGCTTTCCTGATCCTGTCCCTGTTGATTTCCGGGAGACCGTAAACATAGCCGTTGCTCTCGTCGCGGTAATCCTGGGCAAGGTCAACCACCTTGAGTCCCTCAGGCCTCTCGTTCTCCGCCCAGAAGGCCGTGCTCTTGCCGTGACCTGAGCACATGAAGAGAACGTCAACCGCCTTCAGATCATAGTCAGCGCTGAATGTCATGTCTGTGTCGCCAATCAGACCTGAATGAACGTCATACAGTTTGTTGCCCGCATTGGATGTCGAATGGACGAATGTCAGTTCGACCTCCGGATGGTTCACCAGAATTCTGATCAGTTCTCCGGCCGTATATCCGGCGCCTCCTATAATTCCTACTTTTATCATTATTTCTTTCTAATTAAAGTTCCTTTTCAAGTTCATCTCCCTCGTCCTTGTGGTTGAGGTAGTAAGCGCGAAGCGGCGTTGAAGTAACCTTGATGAAGCCCTTTGCGTCATCACTGGTCCAACCCTTGGCGCCCTCGCCGTACTCACCGAGCTTGTTCTTCACAAGATCGTTTGGAGAATCAACTCCCACAGTCTCGAATCCGTGAGGGCGGAGGAGCATCGTCACCTTACCGGTAACATGCCTCTGGCTGCTCTCGAGCATAGCCTCGATATCCCTCATTACAGGCTCGAGATACTGGCTTTCGTGAAGGAACATTCCATACCAGTTGGCAACCTGGTCCTTCCAGTACTGCTGCCACTTTGAAAGCACGAACTTCTCGAGGAATTTATGTGATGCGATGATAAGCATCGGAGCGGCAGCCTCGAAGCCGACGCGGCCCTTGATTCCGATGATTGTATCGCCGACGTGCATGTCACGGCCGATACCGTAAGGAGCCGCAATTGACTCAACCTTCTGGATTGCCTTGATGTGGTCCGTGAACTTCTCTCCGTTTACGCCCACAAGCTGTCCTTCATTGAATTCGAGTTCAATCTGTTCCTCTCCGGTCTTCTGAATTTGCTTGAGATATGCGGTTTCAGGAAGGCCCTGCTTTGAATCAAGAATCTCTCCTCCGCAGATTGAAGTTCCCCAGATACCCACGTTGTAGCTGTACTTGAGCTTCTTGAAGTCTGCCGGGAAACCGTTCTTGTTGAGATAGTCAATCTCTTCCTGACGGCTGAGGTTGCGGTCACGGGTAAGGGTGATGATCTCAACGCCAGGAGCCATGACAAGGAAGGTCATGTCAAAACGAACCTGGTCGTTGCCGGCGCCCGTAGAACCGTGAGCGATGGCATCCGCTCCGATCTGCTTTGCGTAACGGGCAATGGCCATTCCCTGGAAAATACGCTCTGAAGAAACGGAGATAGGATAAGTACCGTTCCTCAGGACGTTTCCGTAAATCATATAACGGAGACTCTTGTCATAGTATTCCTTGGTAACGTCGAGGGTAACGTAGGCCTTTGCGCCAAGCTTATAGGCGTTTTCCTCGTTTGTCTTAAGCTGTTCAGCTGAGAATCCGCCGGTGTTTGCGCAGGCTGCGTAAACCTCGTAACCCATCTCTTTTGCGAGATACATTACCGTATATGAAGTGTCAAGTCCGCCGCTGAATGCGACAACCACCTTCTTCTTTTTCTCTGACGGTTCCGTCTTCTCAAAGGCATCGTGATGTTTTGCTGGATCGTAAAGCATACCGGTACAAAGGCAACGTGTGTAATTGTTTCTGGTGAGGACATCGAAGTTGATACAACTCTCGCAGCCCTTCCAGAAAACTGGATCTGTAGTAAGGTCTGGGAAGGTGACAGGAACGTAGCCAAGTTCAGAGTTAATCTTCATAACCGCAGCGCCTGTAGTAAGGCCGAATATCTTGGCATTAGGGAACCTCTTGCGGCTAAGCTCGAAAGCCTTGTGCTTGATTGCCTTGGCAAGACCGTGTCCGCGGTATTCTGTCTTTACGATAAGACCTGAGTTGGCAACGAACTGCTCATGATCCCAGGACTCAATATAGCAAAAACCTGCGAACTCATCACCATGCATTGCAATAATTGCCTTGCCTTCTTTCATTTTCTTCGCAACGTAATCCGGATTACGTTTTGCGATGCCTGTACCTCTAACCTTTGTGGCATCTTCAATTGTCTTGAGAATCTCGGGCACATAAGGAATGTGCTTCTCAGTTGCGATTTCAATTGTAAAACCTTCCATTGTATTCTATACTGTTATTTTTCTTTATTCTCTATTCCCTTGAACAGCTTGGAGAAAGCCTCCATGGCCTGCTCCTTAGCTACAGTTTCTTTAAGGATGATCACTACGGTATCGTCTCCGGCGACGTTTCCTATAACCTCTTCCAAATCAGCATGGTCAAGGATGGCGCCAACCACGCTCGCAAAGCCCGGCTGCGTCTTTATCACGGCCATATTGGCTGAAAAAGCAATCCAGAGGACACCTTCTCCGGTGATATCACCAGTCATTTTTGTCCTCTTTACGTCAGAGACACTTGGCAATTTGTATGAATATCCACTTTCAATATCGTGGACCTTCACCACGCCAAGCTCCTTGAGGTCACGCGAGAGCGTGGCCTGCGTAACATCGTATCCATCAGTAAGAAGATGCGTCTGAAGCTCTTCCTGACTAGCAATCTTTCTTGTTGCGATGATAGCCCTGATGGCTGCCTGTCTGTTTGATTTAACACTCATAGCAAATCATATTCCTTAAATAACGGGCACAAAAATATGAATAATATTACAATACTCCAACCCTTCTTTGAAATTTTATACAAAAATATTCATTCTTCCTTCCCTCTCCCTTTATAGGTCTGAATTATGTATTTTTATTGTATCTTTATACCCATATATGTATAATTGGAAATGTCTCAGCGGAAGCTGGATTAAATTATTGGCCCTGTTGTCCATGTCTGTGGACCATACGGCCGCATTTTTACTTCGTGGCGCACCCCAAATGCACGAAGCGCTGTTCAGCATCGGGCATACGAAGATTACCGCATATTATCTTATGCGTCTCTTCGGACGCCTTGCCTTTCCCCTTTTTGCATTCCTTCTGGTGGAAGGATTCATCCACACAAAAAGCAGGAAACGATACGGAATCAGCCTCCTGCTTTTTGCATTATTGTCCGAACTGCCCTGGAATCTTGTTCATTCCGGGACTCTCCTGTATCCCACGCAGAACGTCTTCTTCACTCTCTTCCTGGGGTTCCTAGGATTATGCGCCATTGAACGTTATGAGCATTCACCTAAAGGGCTTGCCGTCAGTTTACTGACACTCATGGCCACCTCCGTCTTTCTTCGTGCCGATTTTGGAATCAGCGCATACTCCAGGCCGTTGCCTGCTCCTGCGTGCTGAGCAGCCGTTGGATAGCCGGTCTGGCATTCATCCCTATCAGCATGTATAACGGAAAAAGAGGTTTTGTCAAAGGGCCGGTTTTGAAATACGCCTTTTATCTGTTCTATCCGGTCCATCTGCTCATTATCTACTGGATACTTTAGGGCACATATATTTTTTCACTTCAGAAAAAATGTGCCTATATTCGCAACGTTTTTGTCAATGAGAACACCTAACCGTTTGACAGTCACAATAACAAATAAATAATGAAAAAGATTCTCGCAACGCTCGCAGCCGTCCTTTGCTGCGCCACGATGTTCACGTCCTGCAACAAGGACAATCACGATTCTGAAGACGAAATCCTTAACTTCGCTCCCCTTATCCAGTGGGGCTGCAACATTTCTGACGTGGAGCAGCACATGCAGAGCAAAGAGTGGTGGGCGAACGGAAATGACAAGCTCGAATACTGGGAGGACCCATACAAGAGTTGGCACAGGTGGTATTTTGTGGATAACGCCGATCTTAAACTAACCGAGCAGTACCTCTTCGAGACCAAGGACGGACAGAACCTGCGCTATGCAATAAGCCTCTGCTGGAACAAAGACGTACCAGTCCAGAAGTTCAAGAACACGCTGATTCATCAAGGATTCCATTCCACCGGCTATATGGTAGAGTTTGCCGATGACATCTATGAAGTCCTCCTCTCTGCCGATGGGAAGACCGAAGCTCTGTACCTAAATGATGTCGAATGTCATGTCGCCATTTATCGTCCTGTGGAAAAATAATAGATAAAATCCTCCTGCAGGAAATGACATGAACCCCGAAAGTATTTTGTCTAACTTTCGGGGTTCATGTCAAATTGGCAAACCTTTTCTACATAAAACGGAAATTTATTTATTCTTTTCCGATTCAACAAAGCGTTCGAGAAGATATTCAAAATGCCGGGATACATCAAACCAAACCTCTTTTTTTGAGTAGTTTTTGCTCTTTTCCCCCAAAGTGAATATATCATAGCGGGAGTCGCATGAA
>CADBMK010000019.1 GCA_902795785.1 uncultured Bacteroidia bacterium
AGAAGGGAAGCGTCTCCGCACTGGACGTGGACATTGGCTCCGTTTATTTTGACATTGGCCTCTGCGGAGCGTGCCGCCACGGCGTCTATGTCAATGGCTTCAGTGGCGCTGGCTCCGAGTTTGTCGGCAAGGATGGCCAGAACTGCGGTGCCGCAGCCAAGGTCAGTTACCCTGTGCCCCCGAATCTGGTCTTCGGAGTCAATCATTGTCTGCATCATCATATAGGTGGTGTCGTGATGTCCGGTACCGAAGGCCATCTGTGGGTTAAGTTCAATGGTGAAACGGGTTGCGGTGTTCTGTGAAGATACGGCCCTGACGGTGACGTCATTGCCGACGACGATAGGTGTGAAGCCCTCGCTTTCCCAGGCGGCGTTCCAGTTCTGTGTCGGCATCTTGTGGGCTGACCAGGTGAGTCCGCTTACGGGGACGGAGGCAAGGGTGGCTTCCAGGCTCTTCTCATTGAAATCGGATGTCTGGATGTAGGCCTTGAGGACAGGGGGCTCTTCCATAAAGGAATCGAAGCCCAGGTCTCCAAGGAAGGCCATAAGGAGCTCCGCCTTGTCGTCTGAATAATCTTTAAAGCAGAAAACCGCTTCAGTATAATCCTGTGTGTCCATCTTTAGTCATTTTTCTTTGCAGCCTGTTTTGCCGCTTTTTTCTCAGCTCTGCGCTGCTTTCTCTCCAGCCTGTTCTGCTGGCGGATTTCTTTTCTGGACATCTGGTTCTCAGTATCCTGAGCCTCTTGCAGTGCCTTTTCTTCAGCCTTTCTCATGGCCTCTTCGTTTGCCTTTGCCTTGGCCAGGCTGTCTTCAGGATGCTCGTAGGCGTAGTTGAGTGAGTCAAGAGCCGCTGTCTCGTCTTTGTTCAGGCTGTCGCTCTGGAATTCGGATGAGTAGTTGAGTCTCTGTTTCTTTTCCTCGATTTCCCTGTTGAAATCCGAGTTGCTCTGGAAGGCCTTGTTGACACCGCGCTTGAAGACTTCGTGGATGGAGTTGACAAGATTGACCTTCATGGTATCAATCTCCGATACGAAGACAGGGATGTTGGTGTTCTTGAAGGCGGCTTTTCCCAGACGCCACTTCCATTTTTCGGTGGTGCCGAAGATGTTAATGCCGAAACGGAACGGAACCGGAGACTTGATGACGGAAATATGGTACTTGAAGTCGTCGTCAAGTTTCTGCATGCCGTTAAGGGCCAGGGTATAGCGGTCAATCTTGAGGATGAACGGGAAGATTTCCATCTTGTTGTCGTGGACTATGCCGTAGACATTCATATCGTCAATCTTGCCGGTATTCTTATCACGGAACATCAGGGCTTTTGCAAGTGTCTTGACTGCGCCTTCCTGCTTGACCTCGAGGTTCTTTCCGTTTATTTTGATTACACCGTTGAGGCTCGGGATCACGAGGTTCATATTTGTGTCAATCTGCGTGGTGGCTGCAAGCTCGCAGTTGAGAAGGCCCTTGAATGCCTTGAGTGAAGGCATAAGAGTGTCAACGGCAGGGAAGAGGGCAATGACCTGGTCTGCGGAGATGTCTTCCAGATTAAGGTCGAAGCCCGCCTTGAGGTCCTTCTTGGTCTTGGTGGAGTAGAAGGCCTCGAAACCTATGTTGCCCATATTTGTGGTGGCCCTGGTGTCCGTAATCTGGAGGCAGCGTTCCCTGCTGATCAGTTTGCCGGAGAGGCATTCCACGTTCAAATTGTTGTATTTGATGTTGTCCAGGTCAACGTCGATGTTCATGATGAGGTTGGCTGGAACCACAAACAGTGCCATCCTGGCGCTGTCCGCGTTTGCAAGAGTGTCTGTGGCAACCTGTGAGAGATATTCTTCGTCGCTCATCTGGCCAAGGGCGTCGTTGTGCTCAGGCTGGAATTTTGCCCCGGCGTCGGCTGCGGCAATCAGTTCGTTGGCATTGATATTCTTTGACCCTATCTTCATGTCAAGGAATAGTACGCCTCCCATTGTGAGGGCGCGCCTGAGACCCTTGAGAACACCGCTTGCCATAATTTCGGATTCTCCTGGAGAAAAGGTGAAACTGCTGAGTTCTATCTTGTCGTTGTCAAAGGTGCCGTGGATGTCGGAAAGTCTGTTTCTCAGAGGGAAATATGGGGTGATGACAAGGCCTTTCTCAAGGTCCATCGTGCCCTTGATATCCCAGTCCATCAGGTATTTGCCCGTCTCCCTGTCCAGCCTGATATCAATGTCTGACTTCCTGAAATCTTTCTCCTTTACGAAATCCGGAACAGGACGTCCGGCGAGCCTTTTCTGCCGTAGCATTCTAAAGATGGAGTCCTTTGGAACGCCTGGGTAAACCTTTGCGAGGGAGTCCATGAAGTGCTTTCTCTTCTGGGCGTTCTCGTAGGTGTTAATGATGATGTCAGAGGTGAAATCAAGGTTCTTCAGGGCAACGCGGTTGACGCTCTCACGATAGAAGAACCTGCCGAGGCGGGCCTTGATGTTCATTTCCGGCTTGAAGTATTTCCCGCTAGGCTTTCTTGTCATCTTGAATTCTCCGCCGCTCTGTCTCAAGCCTATATAGGCGGAGTCGGCAACCATCCTGAGGCCTCCGATGTTAACCCTTCCGATGAAAGGGTGGACCATTCCGGCCGTGTTCATCACATCCGTTCCGTTGATGGCTTTGAGAAGAATCTTGCTTCCGGCAACTTTGAGGGCTGTGCCGTATGTGGCGTTGAGGCTGTCAAGAGAGAATTTGGCCACCATCTGCCCTTTGTCCGGGGCAAGCGAGATAAGAGGGTTGAAGACGAATGCGTCCACGGTGTCGGCAGCCTCATGTACGCGGAGCGAGTCACCGCTTATCCTGGCGGTGAATGCTGCGTCCTTGAAGTTGTAGATGTCCATCTGGGAGAGCCTGGCTTTACCGCCAAGACTTATCTTCATCTTACCGGAGGCATTCAACCCCAGTTCAGGATCGGCAATCTGTGCGGCTTCGGACAGGTTGATGTTTCCGTTTCCACGAATTGAAATCAGCGGATCATCGGACATCAGGTCGGAAAACTCCCCGGAGAGGGCAAGGTCTATTCCGGAGAAGTTGAATGTGAAGTCGTTCAGGGTCGCAGTCAGGTCCTGGCCCTTTCCGGCCACGTTGAGGTCGATGGCAATGACTCCTGACTGGGGAATGTCATCGTAATTAATCTGTGCAGAAGGTACCTTGAAGTACATCTCTATGTCCGGCAGGCTGCCGGTGGAGGCGTCGTACTCTCCTTTGCAGGTGATTCCGGCTGAAAGACATGCGTCGGTTTTAATTTTTTTTGCGTCAGGGATGTTCTTGCCGATGAAGTCGAGCAGCTGCGCCACGCTTGTCTGCTCAATGTTGAAACCGGCTTTGACCCTGGTTTTCTTTCCAAGTTCCAGCTCTCCTTCTCCATTAAGGCTTACTGTGGCTATGTCAGCCTTGAAGTCCTTCAGTACGATTGCCTTTGATTTTGGGAAAGAGAGTTCTCCGCTCATATCGATAGGGACCATCATCCTTCCAAAATCCCTGAGGGCAAGGAAGGCCTTGGCGTTGGCCTTGAAGTCCATGTGTTTCCTGTGGTCATTCACCTTGAACTTCTCCAGGCTGAGGGCAAGGGTGTCGGCAGGAAGACGGCCGGTGACGAAGAGAGAGTCCATATCCAGGTTGAACTTGTTCTTCTTGAGCCGTTTTGTGCCAAGCCTTCCGTCAAAGTCAAACTGCTTCATTCTTACCGATGCAAAGAGTGTGTCGGCTATGTTGGTGTAGATGACTCTTGGCTTGTGGTCCAGAATAATCTCTCCTATGGATATGTCAGGAAGGTTGAATTCGGTGTCGGAAGTGTCTTCCTGGCTTTCTGGAAGGATGAACAGGTTCCAGTTGGCTTTGGTGGAATCGTATTGGTGAAGGAAGAACCTTGGCTTTTGAACCGTCACGGAAGGGATGCGGATCTTGCCGAAGGCGATGGATAGGTAGTTCAGGGAAATAGAGAGATTATCCACGCTGGCGAGTGTGTCGGCCACCTCTCCGCGCCCAGACCTTCTGAAGAAACTCTTTACGCCGCAGGAATCGAATTCGGCAAACCTGTCGTGCGGGTAGGTGATGGAGAAATCCGTAAGGCTTACGTTCAGGTTAGGGAAACTCTTTATGACGGATGCGTTGATCTCTCCGAAGGAAATGTCGCCGTCAACATATTCAGCGGCCAGGTTGTTTGCGATTTTTGTGAGAACCTTGCTGTTGAGCACCACCTGCATGGCAATCAGTACGACTGCCCATAAGCCTAAAATCGTGAAGAGGATTCCCCTGATTACAGGATGTTTCCTCACTTTTCTCTCTTCTGACATGAATACAAAATTAATAAAAAAAGAGTCTGGTGTTATACCGGACTCTTCCCTTTTTATCTACCCGGAGGCCCCATCGGGCCCCCGCCTCTGCCGTAGCCTCCAGGGCCGCCGAAACCTCTGCGTCCCTTATGCTTGTTCTGGCCGAACCTCCACGTCACGGACGCTATGATGTAGCGTCCGAGCGTGTTGTTGACAGACTCCTTATGGTAATTGGAGTTGTCTGTGACGGTGAGGTTCCTGGCCTGGTTGAGGATGTCGTATGCACGGACGGCAAGGGTAACCTTGTTTTTCAGGATCAGCTTGGTGATCTGTGCGTTCCATACATACTCATCCTCCTGGGCTGTTGAATAGCCTTCGTACCAGTTGTATTCAAGCTGGGTGTCGAAGCCTATTCCAGTGGACTTCCAGGTGTAGTTCAACGAGCCGTTAATCTGGTTGTTCCAGGTTGCGGTCGTGGTGGTTGATGCAATCGTGTACCACGATTTGTTGAACCTTGTGCGTCCGCCTGCCTGAAGTTCGATGAAGTCATTGCGGTAGGTCAGGCGCAGACGCTCCGTGAAGGAGCCTGTCCTGGTCCTGTTCTCCCTGAACTTGGCCGCAAGCGTGCTGTTGGAAGCCGTGTAGTCTGAGTTAAAGGTCTCGTAGTCAAACTCTCCGTTCTGGTAATACTTGTCTGTATCGATGCCGGTACCGACATACGATGCGCTTTGGCTGTATGAAGCAAAGAGCATGTTGAAGACCGAGAAATTGGACTTCTTGATCGGGGAGTTGAAGAATGTTCTTACATTGAAGCTTGCCTTATCCGGTCCGTTGAAAGGCATGGTGTACTGTGTACCGTTGGTGCCGTACCAAAGGGCGCTGACGATAGGATCCTGTGTATATGAACCGCTTAAGCGTAAACTGAATGTCGTGAATGTCTTTTTGTTGGTGAATCTGGCGTCGCCGCGGAGCGAGTGCTCGAAATACGGCTTCAGGTAAGGGTTACCGAAGCTGATGTCCAGAGGGTCGCTGTTGTCTGCAACAGGCATGAGCTGACTTGTGGATGGCTGGCTGGACGAGCCCCTGTAGAAGAGCCTTGCGTTTGTATTGTCGTTCAGGTCGTAGAAGAGCATCGCGCTAGGGGAGAACTTGTAGACGTTGCTGTCGTATGTCTCTCCGTTTGTCTCGTTGTGAGTCTTGGTGTTTGTGATGCCGATGCCGACCTGGGCGCGGAGCTTGTCCTTCTGATACATGATGTTGGCTCCGGCTCTCTGGCTGATGTATCTGTTGAGAATGTCGTTTGAATAAGTTGCGTTCAGGATTTCACCGTTCCTTACGAAGAAGAGGTTGTCCGCGGAGAAGCCTGTGTTGTCGGCGTTGTCGTATGTGTACTTCTCCGAAGTGTTCCTGCTCCAGGTGAAGCCGTAGTTGCCTTCAACATAGAAGCCATTGCCGATAGGCTCGGTATATGTCAAACGACCGCTGAACAATGCCGAGTTGATGGTATTGTCATATCTCTGGTTTACGATGGAGTCCTGGACGTTTGTTCCGGTCTCGTCATATTCGAGGGTCCTGGACTGGTTGAATCCGTCCAGTTCCTTGTGGGAGACGTTGTATCGTCCCATGAACGAGATGGTTCGTCCGGGGATTCCGAGTCTCTGGCGGAAGAGGAGGAAACCGTCTGCAGAAACGTTCTTGCTGTCTCCGCTGTTGAAGTTGAAACCGTCGTTGAGCTTGGTAATGGTTCCGTCAAGTGAATCCACCTTGGTGGTGAAGTCTGAGAACTCCGAGAATTTGCCCGTCCCTATGTTGAAGCTAGGGGAGAAGAGCAGGGAAGTCTTGTCGGAGAACTTGTGGTCCATGCGGAAACCGAACCTGTGTCCGTATGCATCGGAAGAACTTGTTCCGGAGGTATTGTAAAGAAGGTTGTAGCCATTCTGATATGTGGTCTTGGCGCTTTCCTCCTTCACGTCGTTCTCACTTCCGTTGAAAAGATAGTTGCCGCCGAAGTCCATCTTGTTGTCAAAGAGGGTCCAGGCGCCGTTTACACCCGCCATGTACGATGTGGTGATACCGTTCCCTTCGCTGCTGCCGCCTCTGCCGCGTCCGCTGCCTCGCATACCGGACATCGCTGTCCTTGCGATATCGTCAAAACCTCGGTTGTTGGTGTTGTTGGCGTTGAGGATGAGGGAAAGCTGTCTCTTGTCAGTGAAATTGCCGATGAATGCAGCGCCCTGGTATCTGGTGTCGCCGTTGTCTCCGAGGGCGTCCCTGTCGGCCTTTTCCAAGAGATCATGGCCGACGCCACCCATCACGTTGCCGAAGAGTCCCTTCATCATGCCTGGCTGTACGGACAGGTCGATGACGGTTTCGCGCTCACCGTCGTCGATGCCGGTGAATTCAGCCTGCTCAGACTTCTTCTCCATCACCTTAAGCTTCTTGATGAGCTTGGCAGGGATGTTCTTGGTGGCAATCTGTGGATCGTCCAGGAAGAAAGTCTTTCCGTCGATGGTAATCTTGGAAACCGTTTCTCCGTTGACCGTAACCGCACCGTCACTGGAAACTTCCACTCCCGGGAGTTTCTTAAGGAGGTCTTCGAGCATATCGTTGTCCGTAGTCTTGAAGGCTGCGGCGTTGTATTCGATGGTGTCTTTCTTGATTGTCATCTGGTTGCCGACGGCAGATACGCTGGCAGCCTTAAGGGTTTCTTTGTCGGGGCTGAGTTCAATCTTCCCGATGTTGAGGTTGCCGCTGACCGTATAGTCCTTTGACCAGTTGTTATAGCCGAGCATTTCAACTTTGACGGTGTAGGTGCCGGCTGCAACCTTGTCGATGCTGACGAGTCCCTTGGAGTCGGAAAGACCATATTTGGATGGTTTTGTGGCGCCTTTCTTAAAGAGGGTCATCGTGGCGAAGCCTACCGGCTCGCCCGTTTCGCCGTCCTGGAGAGTGGCGCTGACTGTGCCTGACTGTGCCGCCAGTGTGAATGCGGACATTATGGCTATTGCCGCCATAAGGCAGATTTTTCGGAGCTGTGTTTTCATTCTTTGTTTAATCAACAAAGATTTAGACACGCCTCTTCCGTGCAGGTTTAATCCAAAACTGAAAAAAATCTATTTTTTTATCCTGTCAGGATTCTCCTGAATAAACTTGGCCCAGCTTGTGGCCGCCTTGCCTCCGGCGAGCGGGTTGGTGAGCTGGTAGTAATGGCACATTGCTATGGCAAGTGCGTCGGTGGCGTCGAGGTGTTCCGGGGTAATGTTGATGTTAAGGATTTTCTGAATCATCACGCATACCTGCTCCTTGGAAGCGTCTCCGCTGCCGGTTATGGCCACCTTTGCCTTCATAGGAGCGTATTCGTGCACCTCCATGCAGTGCTCCCTGGCCGCTATGATGGCCGCGCCCTGGGCTCTTCCGAGTTTGAAGATGACCTGGGCGTTCTTTCCGAGGAAAGGGGATTCTATGGCCATGTCATTGGCTCCGTATTTATCGCACAGGAGGGAAATTTCCCTGTGGATGCGTTCCAGTTTGTCATAGGAGTCCTTCTCCTTGCGCAGGTCAAGGACGCCCATATCCAGAAAGCGTACTCCTTTCTTTTCTATACGGATAACCCCGAAACCAAGAAGATTGGTTCCGGGGTCTATTCCTATTATGGTTCTTTCGTTCACTTCAGTGCATTGTTAACAATGCGTGAAGTTAGTCAATTTTGTCGAATCCTGTATATGGTCTGAGAACTTCAGGGATGATAATTCCGTCAGGAGTCTGGTTGTCCTCAAGCAGGGCTGCAACCACTCTAGGAAGGGCGAGTGAGCTTCCGTTGAGGGTGTGGCAGAGCTGAGTCTTGCCGTTCTCATCCTTGTAGCGGCACTTCAGACGGTTTGCCTGGTATGTCTCGAAGTTGGATACAGAAGAAATCTCAAGCCAGCGGCCCTGGGCTGCGCTCCAGAGTTCGAAGTCATAGGTGATGGCAGAAGTGAAGGACATGTCACCGCCGCAGAGACGGAGAATCCTGTACTTGAGGCCAAGCTTGTTGACGAGGCTTTCTACGTGAGCCACCATATCGTCGAGGGCTGCGTAGCTGTTCTCAGGCTTCTCGATGCGGACGATCTCAACCTTGTCGAACTGGTGGAGACGGTTGAGTCCGCGTACGTCCTTACCGTATGAACCAGCCTCGCGGCGGAAGCAAGGAGTGTATGCGGTCAACTTCTTAGGAAGCTCGTTGTTCTGGAGGATGACGTCACGGAAGATATTGGTGACAGGAACCTCGGCTGTAGGTACCATATAGAAGTCGTCGAGGTTTGCGTGGTACATCTGGCCCTCCTTGTCAGGAAGCTGGCCGGTACCGAAACCTGATGCCGGGTTAACCATTACAGGCGGCTCTGTCTCCTGGTATCCTGCTGCTGTGTTCTGGTCAAGGAAGAAGTTGATAAGGGCTCTCTGGAGTTTTGCACCCTTTCCCTTGTAAACAGGGAAGCCGGCTCCGGTGATCTTCACACCGAGGTCGAAGTCGATGATGTCGTACTTCTTGCAGAGTTCCCAGTGAGGAACGGCTCCTTCAGGAAGGTTGACCTCAGGGCCACCCATCTTAACCACCTGGTTGTCCTCGGCACCCTTTCCAGGGACAACGAGGTCACAAGGCATGTTAGGAAGGAGAACGAGCTGGTTCTCGAGTTCCTTGTTATTCTCTTCAGCCTTTGTGAGGAGTTCGTTTGACTTCTCCTTGAGGGCTGCTACTTCTTTCTTTGCTTCTTCAGCCTCGTCTTTCTTTCCCTCTTTCATGAGTTTGCCGATGGCTGCCGCCTTCTGCTTCTGCTCTGCAAGAAGGGCGTCGCTCTCTGTCTGGAGCTTCTTTCTGTTGTCGTCCAGTTCGAGGACTTTCTCTACGATGGCTCTTGCATCGAAATTCTTAATTGCAAGCTTCTTGATGACGAATTCAGGATCGTCGCGAAGCACTTTGAGTGTGAGCATAATAATATATATGTATTAAATTTCCGTTGTCATTAAGCAAAAAAGAGGACCGCACCTAAACTCGAAGTGCAATCCTCTTTATTCATCAGTACAAATCCTTCGAGTCTAGTTCTCAAAAGGGATAACCGAAACGTAAGATTTGTCCTCTTTCTTCCTTGTGAACTTGACTGTACCGTCAACAAGTGCGTAAAGAGTGTGGTCCTTACCCATTCCGACGTTCTTGTCAGGATTGTGGACTGTACCTCTCTGACGTACGATGATGTTTCCTGCCTTTACAGCTTCACCGCCGAATTTCTTGAGTCCGAGTCGCTTGCTCTGTGACTCACGACCGTTCTTAGAACTACTTTGACCTTTCTTGTGTGCCATAATCTAATTCCTCCTTTAATTAAGCGATTGCGTCGATCTTGATCTTAGAGAGCTTCTGGCGATGGCCATTGCACTTCTGGAAACCCTTGCGACGGATCTTCTTGAAAACGAGAACCTTGTCGGCTTTAACATCATCCTCGAGAACAGTAGCCTTAACGACTGCGCCCTCTACGTAAGGTGAGCCAATCTTAACGGCACCCTCAGCGTCTACGAGGAGTACCTTGTTGAACTCAACAGCAGCACCCTTGGCAGCCGCGAGGCGGTTGACAAAGATTTCATTGCCAGCTTCTACCTTAAACTGCTGGCCTGCAATATCAACGATTGCGTACATAAATTGAAACTTATTTATAAGTTTGGACCGTAAGCGTCTGTCTTTCATACAGATCTTGATGAGCTTCCCGGCCATAAATCGGACTGCAAAAATATGAATTTTTGTTTTTTCGGCAAAATATTTTCTTATTTTTGCGCTAACAATGATGTTGCTTAACAAAAATTATTTAGTATGGACAGCCCATTTATTTATGACACCTTCGTCACCGGGAAAAACTTCATCGGCCGAAAGTCAGAAGTCACGGCGCTCTCCAACATGCTTTCTGCGGGAGAAAACGTGGCTATTTATGAGCCGCCAAAGACTGGTAAGCATTCTTTGATTCAGCAGGCTTTGTTTAACATGAGAATGTCCCGTTTCCAGTTCATTTCATGTGAAATGTCTGTAATGGGATCCAGAACAGTACCGGAATTCCTTATTAAGTTTGCATCTACGGTTATGAGGGCCTGCGCTTCTACGGCTTTCGAGTACAGCGCAATCGTGGCCAATCATCTGAAAGATTCTCATTTTGTATTTGACCAGCAGAGATTCTCCGATTACGGCGAGCTGGTTTCCCTGAACTGGGATATTGAAGACAGTGATATACGTGCGGCCTTCATGCTTCCATATAAGCTGGCCGCAGAAATGGATCAACCTTTAATCGTCATCCTGGATGACTTCCAGTGGGCGGCCCGCCTTGACGACGGAGGCAGGCTTCTCCGCTTCCTGGATGATGTCCTCCGCATTACCCAGCAGACACCGAAGCCGAAGTGCTCGTTCCTGATGTGCGGATCCGAGGCAAATGCCATGGCCGTCATATTTGAGAAGACGCGCTTCTTCTATAAGACAGTGGTCAGGCTTCCACTGAAGCCTTTTGACGGCAAAGATATTATCGATGCTGTTGTAAAGGGCTTCCTTGCAAGCGGAAAGGTTGCTGAAAAAGAGCAGCTTACGGCTGTGTGCAACCTGTTCAAGAATCATTTCTGGTATATTAACCACTTTGCGTCAATCTGCGACTATCTGTCCAAGGGTTTCATCTCCACTCCTGTGCTGATGGACAGCCTTTCAATAATGATAGCCATTCACGAGCCGCGCTTCAAGTCCATAATGTCTGATCTGACCAACTTCCAGATCAGTTTCCTCAAGGCCATTATCGAAGGACACGTCCGCTTCAGTACGGCTGATGTGATCAACCGCTATACGCTGAACTCATCGGCCAATGTCAAGAGAGTGAAGGATGCCCTTATAAAGAAGGAGATAGTCATCTTTGACGAGAAGGATCATCCAAGGGTCGTCGACCCTCTGTTTGAATACTGGGTCACCAAATATTATTTCGGTCTGAAGCCTTCTGGAGAGGATGATTTGGATTTTTAATAAATAGGTGTTACCTTTGCAATGTGATTGAGAGATAGGAGGACGCGAGTCTCCTATCTTTTGTTTTATAAAGAATCGACCGTACAAAGACCATTACGATGCTGGACAAGAAAGCAATTATCGAAGCGATGACGCCCGAGCTTGAAAGCCGCGGGTACTTCATCATTGATGTGAAGGTCAGCCAGGACAACGACATCGAATTTGTGTTTGACAAGGTTGAAGGAGACGTGGACATGGATGACTGCGTGGCTCTCAACGATGTCTTCCTTGGTAAATTTGACAGGGATCAGGAGGATTACTCCCTTACCATGGCTTCGGCCGGACTGGATCAGCCTTTCAAGGTGTTCCGTCAGTTCCGCAAGGCTCTGGGAACCAAGGTTGAGGCTCAGATCAAGGGCGGCAAGAAGATCGTTGCCACTCTTGTAGACGCAACCGAGGAGAGTGTTGTCCTCAGATACAGCGTAAAGGAAGCTGTCGAGGGTAAAAAGAAGAAGGAACTCGTCGAGCATACCGACACCTTCACCATGGACCAGGTGAATGCCGTGCGTCCTTACATTGAATTTTAATAAGTTACATATATAATAAGATGGAAAAAGAGAAAGAACCTACTCTCATTGACGCCTTCAAGGAGTTCAAAGAGATGAAGAACATCGACAGGGCTGTCATGATGGGTGTGCTTAAGGACGTATTCCTTACACAGCTTGCAAAGACTTACGGAACAGCTGAGAATTTTGACGTGATCATCAACGTCGATAAGGGAGACTGCGAGATTTACCAGGATTTCAATATCGTCGAGACCGTCGAGAATCCTAACGCTGAAATCACGCTTGACCAGATCAAGGCTGAGACAGGTGACGACGACTACGAGATCGGTGACGTTTACACCAGAAAGTTCAGCCTCTCCAAGTTCGGCCGCCGCGGAATCCTCAATATCCGCCAGAACCTTCAGGGCCGTATCATGGATATCGACAAGGCCAACGTCTTCAAGAAGTATTCCGGAAAGGTGGGCGAAATCTTTACCGGTGAGGTTTACCAGACATGGTCAAAGGAGGTTCTCATCCTTGACGAGGACGGCAACGAGCTTCACATGCCTAAGAGCGAGCAGATTCCGGGCGAGCACTTCAAGAAGAACGATACAGTCCGCGCCATTATCAAGAGCGTGGAGATGAAGAACAATACAACTCCGTATATCGTTCTTTCAAGAACTTCAAACGAGTTCCTTCAGAAACTCTTCGAGCAGGAGGTTCCGGAAATCCTCGATGGCCTTATCACCATCAAGAAGGTTGTCCGTGTTCCTGGCGAGCGCGCCAAGGTTGCCGTTGAGTCTTATGACGAGCGCGTTGACCCGATCGGAGCATGTATCGGTGTCAAGGGTTCACGTATCATCGGAATCGTACGTGAGCTCAGGAACGAGAACATCGATGTCCTTCAGTGGTCTAACAATACCGCTCTCCTTATTCAGAGAGCCCTCAATCCTGCAAGAACTTCTTCTATCGACCTCGGTGAGAATCCTGAGGATAAGATTAAGGTATATATGCAGCCTGATGAGGTTAAGAAGGGTATCGGTAAGGGCGGATGCAACATCAAGCTTGCAGGTATGCTCGTAGGCCGTGAGATTGAGGTCTGGAGAGAGCTCCCTAAGGATGCCGAGGATGACGGTGAAGACGTTCTTCTCGACGAGTTCAACAATGAAATCGACCAGTGGGTTATCGATCAGCTCAAGTCTATCGGTTGCGATACTGCCAAGAGCGTTCTCGCCATCGACCAGAGCGAGGTTGCTAAGCGCGCCGACCTTGACGACGAGACCGTGGCTCACGTATTCGAGGTCCTCAGGGCAGAGTTCGAGGACTAATTATAAACGCATATAAAATAAAGGGGTTAATATGGGTGAAACTAGACTGAATAAATTAATCAGAAAATATAATGTCGGCCTTTCCAATCTTGTGGAATTCCTCAAGAAGAAGGGTATAGAGGTAGAAGAGAATCCAAACGCCAAGGTTTCCGATGAGATTGTCCCTCTCCTTGAGAAGGAATTCGGAAAGGATCTTGAGGCTAAGGAGGCTGCCGAGAAGGTTGATATCAAACTTACCGACCTTCTTGAAAAATCTGGCTCAAAGAAGCCTGAGCAGGATGTTGTGGAAGAGGAGGATTATTCCGTTCACGAGACGATAATCAAGACCAACACGCTTTCTGTCTCTGCGCCTGCACCTGCTCCAACACCGGAGCCGGAGAAGAAGGCTGAACCGCAGCCGGAACCGGAGCCTGCTCCAGAACCGGAACCAGAACCTGAGAAGATTCCGGAGCCGGTAGTAGAGCCTGAGCCTGTGAAGGAACCGGAGCCAGTCGTTGAGCCGGAACCGGAACCAGAACCGGAGCCTGAGATTAAACCGGAACCAGTGGTGGAACCTGCACCTGCACCAGCTCCAGAGAAGGAGAAAGACGCTGCCCCAACCCCTGCAGTGTCGCCTGCACCTGCTGCCAGTGCGTCTGCCGCACCATCAGTCGGCCTCAATATCGTGGGCAAGATTGACCTCAGCCAGTTTGAGAGGAAACCGAAGCCGGGTAAGAACAAGCGCGAGCGTATCGCCAAGGGCGGAAGCCAGAAGGTGGACGTGGACAAGGTTGGCAAGGATGCTACCAATAACCCTGGACGCAAGGAGCAGAAGGGTAACAACAATAACAAGAATAACCGTCAGGATCAGAATCAGGGCAAGGGACGCCGCCGCGACCGCGGCTCAGACCGTTTCTCTCAGAAGCCTTTGACCGAGGCCGAGCAGGCCGAGCTCCAGCAGGAGATGCAGAAGGAAATCCAGAAGCAGGTCAAGGAAACATACGCCCGAATGAATGACACCAAGAAGAGCAACTTCGGCGCCAAGTACCGTAAGGAGAAGCGTGAGGCTGCGGCTCAGAAGACTCAGGAGGAACTTGAGCAGGAGGCATCGGAGAAGAAGGTACTAAAGGTAACGGAGTTCGTTACCGTGAACGACCTTGCAACCCTTATGAACAACACTCCTGTAGTCAAGGTCATTGGCGCTTGTATGAGCCTTGGTCTTATGGTGTCAATCAACCAGCGTCTTGACGCGGAGACCATCGTCCTCGTTGCGGAGGAGTTCGGCTACAAGGTTGAATTCGTCACCGCTGAGATTACCGAGGAGATTGAGGAACTCGAGGCTGTGGATAAGGAGGAGGATCTCGTATCCCGTCCGCCTGTCATCACGGTCATGGGTCACGTCGACCATGGTAAGACATCCCTTCTGGACTATATCAGAAAGTCCAATGTCATTGCCGGTGAGGCAGGTGGTATCACCCAGCACATCGGTGCATACAACGTGAAACTTCCTGACGGAAGGCGTATCACATTCCTCGATACTCCTGGTCACGAGGCCTTCACGGCGATGCGTGCCCGCGGTGCCCAGCTCACCGACCTCGCAATCATCATCATTGCGGCCGATGACGCCGTGATGCCGCAGACAGTCGAGGCAATCAACCACGCACAGGCTGCAGGTGTCCCTATGGTATTTGCAATCAACAAGATAGATAAGCCGGGCGCTCAGCCTGAGAAGATTTACGAGCAGCTCTCTCAGATGAATATCCTCACTGAGGCCTGGGGCGGTAAGTATCAGTGTCAGGAAATCTCTGCAAAGAAGGGTCTCAATGTGGAACTCCTTCTTGAGAAGGTTCTCCTTGAAACCGACCTTCTTGAACTCAAGGCTAACCCTAAGCGTCCTGCCCTCGGTGCCATCATCGAGTCTTCGCTTGACAAGGGCCGTGGATATCTTGCCACCGTACTCGTCCAGAACGGAACGCTCCACGTGGGAGACTGCATCCTTTCAGGAAGTTTCTACGGCCGTGTGAAGTCTATGTTCAACGAGCGTGGTCAGAAGGTTACCGAAGCCGGCCCTTCAACCCCTGTTTCAGTCCTCGGTCTTAACGGAGCCCCTGCTGCAGGTGAGAAGTTCAACGTTATGCTTGACGAGCGCGAGGCCAAGAGCATCGCCACCAAGCGTGAGCAGCTTATCCGCATCCAGGGTATCAAGACCCAGAAGCATATGACCCTCGAGGAAATCGGACGCCGTATCGCCATCGGTAACTTCAAGGAACTCAATGTCATTGTCAAGGGTGATGTGGACGGATCAGTTGAGGCTCTCTCTGATTCACTCATCAAGCTCTCTACCGAGGAGGTACACGTAAATGTTATCCACAAGGCTGTCGGACAGATTTCAGAATCTGATGTCGTCCTTGCGGCTGCATCCGATGCCGTAATCATCGGCTTCAACGTGCGTCCTTCATCCGAGGCCCGCAGGAATGCAGAGAACGAGGGTATTGAAATCCGTCTCTACTCTGTCATCTATGATGCCATCAACGAGGTTAAGGACGGTATCGAGGGTATGCTCGAGCCGGAGAAGAAGGAGGAGATTACAGCCACAGCCGAGGTTAAGCAGACCTTCAAGATCAGCAAGGTGGGCACCATCGCAGGATCCCTTGTCAAGGAAGGTAAGCTTCAGGCCAAGAGTCAGGTTCGTCTCATCCGTGACGGTATCGTCATCTACACCGGTGAGCTTTCATCTCTCCAGAGAGGAAAGGACCAGGCCAAGGAGGTCTCTGCCGGCATGGAGTGCGGTATCGGAATTGCCAATTATAACGATATCAAGGAAGGTGACGTTATCGAAGCCTTCACAATCGTGGAGATCAAGAGAACTCTCTAGAATCTCCGCAAAATACAGTATAAAAAGAGGGCGGTTTGTATGGAACAGACCGTCTTCTTTTTATATAAATTATAAATTACTGTCTTTTTTGCAGGATTGCGAATATCGATATTAATTAATTTTATTATGCGTATTTTGGGGCTCAGAAGTACTTTTGCGCCCGATATTTTTTATGTATAACTATTAAAAAAACGAATATTTTGCTACTTTTTCATTTGCGTAAGTAAAATATGTTTGCGACCTTTGTAAATATTTATTCAAAATTCGAGAGGCTCGCCAGATCGAATTTGAAATAGATTGAAATTTTTTTGTATCAATATTTATGTTTAACTAATCTTTTCATGCCTATGAAAAATGTCAGGCATTTTATACTGTCTGTTATTCTTTCTGTCGTAGCCCTTTCGGCTTATGCTCAGAATATCACCGTCAAGGGTGTTGTAACTGACAGTGCCAACGGAGAGCCGCTTCCTGCCGCTTCCGTCATGCTCAAAGGAACCAAACATGGTACCGTGACTAATCTTGATGGAGATTTCACAATCAGTGCTCCAAAGGATGGTATTCTTGTATTCAGTACCATTGGTTACAAAACTACTGAGGTTGCTATTAATGGTAAGGCAGTTGTCAACTGCGCCCTGAGTTCAGATGCTGAATTCCTGAATGACGTTGTTGTGATTGCTTATGGTACACAGAGCTCAAGAACTGTTACCGCATCTGTCGCTTCCCTGAAATCAGACGTCATCAAGGACGCTCCTAACGTAAGTTTCGACACAATGCTTCAGGGTCAGGCTGCCGGTGTGCAGGTATCTTCAGCCAACGCCGGTGCCGGTTCTCAGGCTAAGGTGCTTGTACGTGGTGTCAGCTCAATCTCTGCAGGTACAGACCCTCTCTACATCGTAGACGGCGTTCCTGTTCAGACCAGCGTTGTCAATGCAAGCTACATGGAGGCCAACCCTCTTGCCGATATCAACCCTGCAGATATCCTTTCAATCGACGTATTGAAGGATGCTGCCGCTACCGCTCTTTATGGTTCTCGTGCTGCCAGTGGTGTCATCATCATCACTACAAAGCAGGGCCGCAAGGGTGAGACCAAGGTTACATATGATATGAGCATCGGTTTTGCGGAGGCTACCAAGATCTACGATGTCATGGATGCCGATACTTACGTGGCTTACAAGAACATGGCCTTCAAGAATAAGTATGGTACTGATGAGGGCGTAATTTCCGGTGGTAAAAATAAATACGGAAACAAGGCTTTCAATATTCCAGTTGATTCCCACGGAAATCCTATCAAGACCGACTGGGCTGACCTTATCTATAGGAAGGGCCTTGTCACCAACCATACCGTGGCTATTTCCGGCGGTTCTGACAAGACTCAGTACTATGCTTCTGTCAACTTCTCCGACAATGAGGGCATCATTATCGGTGATAGCTACAAGCGTTTCGGCTTCAAGTCCAATGTTACCACCAAGGTGAACAAGTGGTTGAAACTCGGCCTCAGCAGCCAGTATTCAAAGGCTTATACTGATGTTATCGACGCTTCACGTGCCGGTTCTGTATTCTCAGCTGCAGGTCTTCCTCGTCAGGCTACAATTCTGCCTCCAATTACCTTCCCTTACAAGGAGGACGGTTCTTACAATGTAATGAATGGTGGTGAGTTCATTGGTGTAGGTGGTGTTAGTATCTCAAGCCTCGGCTATCCTAACGCAATGGCTCAGAAGGAGTCATTCAACAAGATCAATACTGACCGTATCATCGCCAGCGGCTACGGAGAGGTTGAGCCAATCAAGAACCTCATCCTCAAGAGCCAGATTGGTGTTGACTATATGATTGAAAATGAGGAGACCTTCTGGGATCCTGAGTATGGTCAGGGTGCGGGCAACAACGGTTATGCATGGCGCTCAATGAGTGACCTGCTTACCTGGACCTGGACCAACACCGCCACCTACAACGTGGCCTTCAATGACCACTCATTTGATTTCCTCCTCGGTATGGAGGCATACAATGAGGGCTACGGTTTCGACTGGATCAATGCCAGCGATATTTCCAACAAGGCTTATAACGGATTCCGTGCCGGCTACAACACTGTCAAGGCCGGTGGTGAAGAAGGTGAGAAGGCTTTGATTTCTTACTTCGGCCGTGTTAACTATGACTATAAGGCCAAGTATATGGTTTCTGCCAACTATCGTCGTGACGGTCTCTCTGCACTTGGTGCAAATAACAAGTGGGGTAACTTCTGGGGAGTATCCGCTGCATGGCGTATTTCAGAGGAGCCTTTCTTCGAGCCTCTTCTCAACGTGGTAGACGACCTCAAGATCAAGGGTAGCTACGGTGTGGTTGGTAACTCAAATATCGGTTACTATCCAGCTCAGACCTACTTCAGGGATACATACTATGGCGGAAAGCCATCCCTTATCCTTTCTAATATCGGTGATTCTGACCTTGCATGGGAGTCTTCAAGCAAGTATGACTTCGGTTTCGACGCACGTCTGTTCAACAAGGTCAACGTTGCTTTTGACTACTACTATACCAAGACCAACAACCTTGTCATGGCAGTTCCTCAGGGGCCTTCTACCGGTATCGGTTCTCTTAAGACCAACACCGGCTCAATGGAGAACAAGGGTATAGAGTTCTCTATCAGCGCTGACGTCATCAAGACAAAGGACTTCACCTGGAACAGCAGTTTCAACATTACAACTTCTCATAACAAGGTTCTTTCACTTGCTGAAGGCGTTGAACAGATCTTTGGTGAGTCTGAAGCAAATATCACACTCCCTGGTTATTCTGTAGGTCAGCTTTATGCTTATCCTACCGGCGGTATCGATCCTGAAACCGGTCACCGTATCTTCTACGGTAAGAATGGCGAATGGACACATTACGATCCTCTTGCAAAGAAGTGGTATCTTAAGGACGGTACTGAGTACTCAAGCAGCAACCTTACTCAGGTTCGTGCCGGCAATACTCTTCCTACATGGTTCGGCGGTTGGAACAATACCTTCAAGTACAAGAACTTTGACATGAGCCTCATGTTCCAGTACTCAGGCGGTAACTGGATTCTCAACAACAACACTGCTACAGGATCAGACAACCGTTGGTGGAACAACCTCGCAGAGGTTCCTGAGAAGTGTTGGAAGCAGCCGGGAGACAAAGCCAAGTACGCTTACCCTGTATATGGCGATAACGTTTCCAACGGTTCTGCATATGACCTTACCGACTGGATTGAGAAGGGTGATTACCTCCGTCTTAAGACCCTCGGCTTCGGTTATACTTTCAAGCCGAAGAATAACAACATCCTTTCTTCTATCCGTGCTTACGCTCAGGTTCAGAACGTATTCGTTCTTACCAAGTTCACTGGCCTGGATCCAGAAATTACTTCATCTTATACCGATGAGGCTGTGCTCTCAGGCGGTTACTACAAGAATACCCTGCCTCAGGCACGTACTTACACGCTGGGTGTACAGCTTTCATTCTAATCTATAGGAGACGTTATTTATGAAGAATATTATCAAACTTCTCACTATACTGACTCTCGTTGCATCGCTCAGCTCTTGCAATAAGTCTTTCATTGAAAAGGATAAACCATACTCAATGGTGGAGAGTAAAATCTACTCTGATTCTGCATACATTGAGTCAGCCCTTCTCGGCTGCTATAGCACATTTAAGATTACTGACCTTAAGGAGGATGTCGCGCCTTCATTCGTGGGAGGTCTCGCCTATATAGTCTTCGACTGCCGTGGAGAAGATATCGTCAATATCTCTAACCCTGTCACCATGCAGGAAACATATGAGATGAGCGTTCTTCCTACTTCACTGGAGAATGGCCGTATCTGGAAATGTGCATATAAGACTATCAATACCTGCAACATCTTCATTGACAACCTTGCAAAGTATAACTGCGCCGAGTTGCTTGGTGAAAAATGTTACAATCAGTTTGTTGCTGAGGCTAAGTTCCTCCGTGCATATAGTTACTATGTGCTTGTTAACCTTTATTCTCAGCCATACGCTATAAATCCTGATGCTCTGGCAGTTCCGCTTCGTCTTACCGGCCTTACTTCTTCCGGTAACAACGAGTGCCCTGCTTCTCCTATCAAGGATGTATATGCACAGATTCTTGAAGACTGTATCCCTGGCGCGCTCATTAACAAGCCAGCTACTTATGACGGTGTTACCCGTGCTTCTTCCGCTGCTGCACACATGCTTAGAATGCGTGTATATATGGCAGAGAAGAAATGGGAAGAGGCTATTACAGAAGGAAAAGCCATCACTGG
>CADBMK010000020.1 GCA_902795785.1 uncultured Bacteroidia bacterium
AATGCCTCAAAGAAAGGTTTTGCTGATTTTGCCCTTGTGCGAAAAGGCCCCGTTGACCAGTTTGAGGCAAGATACAGTCTGGCAGGTCTTCCGGGATTCGAGGAGACCGCTCCTTATGAATTCCTGGCCAGGCACGGAATCGGCTGCGGACGCGAGGGCTATATCAGATATGAGGGCGACGCCACCATATATAACTTCCGTGACGTACCTGTGACATCGGTGCTGGATACCACCCTGCTGATGATTTTCAATATCGTGGACAGGCATCCTGAGACCCAGGATATCGTCATCGCGGGAGATATCAACACGTCGGCCGTGGTAGAACGCCTGAAGGTGCTTTCCATGATGGTTCCGCAGAGAACTGCCGCGCCTGAAGGGACAGCCTATGTCTGGAAACCCGGGAAAGAAAGAAATGTCATTCATTCAAGGAGGGCCGTGGGAGCATCTTACAGGTCTCCGCGCACTCCACGTGAGAATATGGCAACTGCGCAGCCGGTTGTGACCAGCAAATTCTCCATTGAACTGGGAATGATAGTGAAAACCAGGGTGGAACGCGCCCTGAACGCCGCCGGAATTCCTTTTGAGAGCGTAGTGGTGGGTCATACCAGCAGTTCTCAGACTCCTGGTGACGAGATGTACGATTTCAAGGTCATCACACGGCCTGAATTCAGTTCGGCAGTTGCGGGAATCCTTGGCGCCGAGCTTTCTGACATGGATCGTAACGGCGCTTCCGTGGCAGAGTATCAGGAGGCTAGGAACGAGCTGCTCCGCAACGCTGATATCATAGTTGGAGGCACGGCAGGGCAGGATTCGACCATCGTGCGCAGATGCGTGGCGTCTTATCTGTACGGCGCATCCCTGGCGTCTCCGGAGACGGTCATCGGATTCTTCACATCCAAGGCTATGGATATCGTCAAGGAGGCTGCGCTATTCAATTCATTTACCGGCGCCATCCTTGACAGGCAGGAGAATCTTACGCTGTCCGTGCTATCGGATGGGGATGTGAAGGCCTTCGACGAGGGCTGGACGAATGCGGAGAGGTCATTGGACGTTAAGGTTATCGAGTTCCCGGATACCCTTGGCCTCAAGACCACGCCATACAGGTTTAAGGTTAAGCGCAGTGTGCCTGAGCCTATATCAGGCGGCACCCTGATTACATATTCAAATGGCATCAGGGTAATCTATGCCAGAAACACTTCGATGAAAGGCCGTTTTGCATATAGCCTTCTGTTGCGTGGAGGCGGCAGCCTGCTGGGCGGGATGACGCCGCAGGAGCAGGCAAAACTGCCCGATATGCTTTTTTGCGACAACATCTCCGGACTTGACGGCTATGCTTTCCGCAGAATGCTTACCTGCAACGGTATCGTAATGCATCCGTCGGTGACCCCGGTGGCGATGACGCTGACCGGCTCCGCTCCGAGCGATAAGCTGGGCCTTCTGATGAAGTCCCTCCTTTCCATTTCCGGAGCCAGGAATCCGTCCGGCCAGGACGAGTTCACGGTTAAGGCTGAGAAATACTTCGATTCCCAGTTCTCACACGTGTCGGACGGCTATATTATCCTTATCGGAGACCTTGAGGCAGACCACGTGAAGAAGCTTCTGTCCAACTATGTTGCTGGTTTCTCGGTGAACAAGGTTCCGTTCTCCCGTCTGGACTCATCCGACGCTCCCGCTTCAGGAATCCTGCTTGAGACGGCTGAGGGGGACACCGATATGATTAGTGCACGCAGAACCGCCCTCCTTCCGTTCACGACGGAGAGGCTTCTTGCCCTAAGGCTTGCTTCAATGGTGGCAAGGAAGGCTTATGTAGGTGCCCTTTCTCCTCTCGGGTGGTCCGTTGACATTGATTATTCTTATGACCTTATGCCTCACGAGGCAATCCAAGCCAGGATTGACATATTCCCGGCAAAGGAAGAAGGTCTGCCGGACTTCGTCTCTCCTAATGATCCAATGGCGGCTTTGGCTGCCTTCAGGAAGGCGTTGAAGACAATGACCACCAACGAGGCTGAACTCAAGATATACAGGGATATCGTCCTTGCCGAACTGAAGGCGGATGTCGGGAACCCTGAGTTCATGGTGAAGGCTGTCCTGGCAAGGTATGCAGTGGGGAAGGATCTGGTTACTAATTTTGAGGAGAAACTCAAGTCAGTTAAAGTTGAGGATGTCAATGCCATGCTGAGCGCAATTGCCGGGGCTGGCGGAAAGGATATCATCGTTAAGAGTAAATAAAGTGGCAGAAAATCCGTTTGGAACAATAATTCAGATTGGGGACATCCTGGTTTCCGAGGATGTGATTACAGAGTACTTCGCTTGCGATTATGAGAAGTGCAAGGGCTGTTGCTGTGTGTACGGTGACAGCGGTGCGCCTGTGGACGAGTCCGAGATTGAAGCTCTGGAAAGGAATTATCCCGTCTATTCTCCTTTGATGCAGCAGAAGGGACGCGATATAGTTGCCCAAAAGGGGTTCTTTGATATAGATATCGAGGGAGACATAGTTACTCCTGTGGTTCCGGGCACACCCGGGAAGGAGGAATGTGTCTATACCCACTTTGACGAGGACGGCAACTGCCTCTGTTCTATTGAAAAATGTTTTTTTGCAGGGAAGTGCAACTTCCGTAAGCCGGTTTCCTGCTGGCTGTATCCAATCCGTGTCACCAAACTGACCGGAGGCGGCCAGGCCCTCAATGTCCACAGGTGGCATATCTGCAAGGATGCGTTTGAAAAAGGAGGGCGTGAAAAGGTCCGTGTTTACCAGTTTTTGGAGGGACCTTTGAAGGAGGCTTTCGGGGAAGATTTTTATGACGCATTATGCGCAGCGGCACAACATATTTTGAGGACTAAACAATAATTTTTATTAAATTTGTAGAGATGAGGTCCTGACGGACCGTCTTTTGTATTTGATAGTAACACTAATTAAATAAATAGAAATGAAGAAACTCATCCTTATTCTTTCTGCTGCGATTCTTTCAGCAGGCGTAGCATTCGCTCAGGACGTAGCCGAGGCTACGGCGACTTACAACTCAGGTGCTGAGGCACTCCAGACAGGTGACAAGGCATCCGCAGTCGTTTATTTCAAGAAAGCCCTTTCTCAGGCAGAGGCTTGCGGAGAGGCAGGTGCTGAACTGGTAGGAAAATGTAAGTCTGCAATCCCTCAGGTTGTTCTTTCTGCAGCTAAGGATGCATTCAACGATAAGGATTTCGATGCAGCTCTTGCCAAGGTTGAAGAGGCAAAGAAGGCTGCCGTGGAATATGGCGCAGAGGACGTTAAGGTTGAGGCAGAGTCCCTCGTCCCTACTATCCTTATGCAGAAGGGAAACACTGCTTTTGCAGCAAAGGATTTCGCAGGTGCAATTGAGCCTTACAAGCAGGTAGTTGCCGCTGATACCACTAACGGTACTGCCGCTTTCCGTCTTGGTGCAGCCCTCCTTTCAACAGGCAAGACTGATGAGGCTGTGGCAATGCTCGAGCAGGCTGCCCGCAACGGCGAGGAGAAGTCTGCAAACAAGCAGCTCTCTACAATCTTCCTTAAGAAGGCTAACGCAGCCAGCAAGGCTCAGAAGTATGCTGATGCCATTGCAGCTGCTGACAAGGCCAACTCTTATCTTGAGAACGCCAACGCTTACCTTATCAAGGGTTCTGCTTCTCAGAAGCTCAATAAGGCAGACGATGCCATCGCCGCATACGAGAAGTTCCTTTCCCTCGATCCTAACAACAAGAACGCCGCAGCTTACGTCTTCACACTCGGAGTGCTTTATCAGCAGAAGGGTCTGAAGGACAAGGCTAAGGAGGCTTATAATAAGGTCCTCTCTGATCCTAAGTATGGTGCAAACGCCAAGGCGGCTCTTGCAACTATCAAGTAGTTTATGACTCAGCTGGAACTTCTTGCTCCGGCAAGGACTTATGACATCGGCATTGCAGCTATCAGTTGCGGTGCCGATGCCGTCTATATTGCCGGTCCGTCCTTTGGCGCAAGGAAAGACGCTGGAAACTCCGTGGAAGATGTGCGGAAGCTCTGCGATTTTGCGCACAGGTTTGGTGCAAGGATTTTCGTTACGCTGAACACCATCCTCTTTGACGAGGAAATTCCCGAGGCCCGGAAGATGCTCCGTGAGATAGAGGATGCCGGTGCGGACGGTTTCATCGTTCAGGATTTCGGGGTGCTCACCTTTGGCGCAAGGGTTCCGCTTCATGCTTCCACCCAGTGTGCTGTCAGAACGCCCGAAAAAGCCGCATTCCTTGAGAGCCTGGGTTTCTCCAGGGTTGTGATGGAAAGGCAAACCAGCCTTGCGGATATCCGGGCGGTCAGGGAAAAGATTCACGGAGAAATTGAATACTTCGTCCACGGAGCCCTTTGCGTCTCATATAGCGGACAGTGCTATATGTCCGAGAATATTGACGGAAGAAGCGCCAACAGGGGTGCCTGTATCCAGGCCTGCCGATCTCTTTATGATCTGGTGGACTCGGACGGAAAGGTTTTGAAAAGGAACAAGGCGCTGCTTTCCCTAAAGGATTATAACCTTTGCGACAGGCTTGGTGAACTTGCCGCGGCCGGAGTCAATTCATTTAAGATTGAGGGCCGGCTTAAGAATATTTCCTATGTCAGGAATGTTGTGAGGGCTTATTCCGAGGCCTTGGACGAGGTTGTGGCAGCCAATCCGGGCCAGTATTGCAGAGCTTCTTTCGGAAAGGTGAGCGGAGGCTTTGAACCCAGCCTTGACAAGACTTTCAACAGGGGCTATACCAGCCTGTTCATCGACGGGGAAAGAAGCCGCGGGTGGTCCAGCATGGATGCGCCCAAGTCCGTTGGCGAGTATATCGGCCGTATTGCGGCTGTGAGGCCGTCAGGCAGGTTTGATATGCTTATCGACGTGGAGCTTGAAAAAGGTGTGCTCCTTAAAAACGGGGACGGTTTCTGCGTTGTTGGAAAGGATTCCCTTACCGGTTTCCGCGGAGATGTGTGCAGCGGTTCCAAAATTACGGCCAAGGCGCTGAAGGATGTGCGCCCGGGCCAGAAACTATATAGAAATATAAGCGCTTCGTTTGAGAAGTCTCTTGAGAATAATCTTCCTCAGAGGACCATCGACGTCCATGTCCAGATGAAGGCCACCGATGCGGGCGTGGAAGTCATCGCTTTGTCGGAAGACGGCAGGGAGGCCACCTTCGTCACCTGCCGGGATGCGGAGCCTGCCAGGGACTGCGTACGTATCAGGGAAGCCGCAAGGGCTCAGATTGGCAAGAAAACCGGGGATTACAGCTTCTGTCTGGATTCGTTTGAAGGAGAAGTCCTTCCGTTCCTGCCAGCCTCGGCGCTTAATGAGATCAGAAGGACTCTTGCCGGGATGCTCGATGCCCAGCCTGTCAGGAGGCGTCCTCTGGCTATGGGAACTGTGGATGAATCCGTCAGGATTCCCGAGCCTGAACTCTCCTACAAATGGAACGTCGCCAATAAGGAGGCCCGCAGGATTCTTGAAAGCCGTGGTGCACAGGCCGTTGACCCTGCCTACGAGCTGGCCCACCAGGCCGGAGCAGAACTTATGAGGATGAAATACTGTATCAAGTATGAACTAGGCCTCTGTCAGAAAAGGCAGGGCGCTCCTGCCACCAAGCCTCTGTTCCTTCTTAATAACGGCCGCAGATTTGCCTTACACTTCGATTGCAAAGCCTGTGAGATGTCTCTCACCGAGGCCTGACTCAATTAACATTTTGTTATTAACATTTTGTTAATTATGTTTGCAAAAAGAACAGAAGATGCAGGACAATCCATTCATTCTAGAACCTTTCAGGTCTAAGGAGTACTTTTGTGACAGAGAGCAGGAGACAGAAGAAATCATCCGCAATATCGCGAATGGTCGGAATACCACATTGATTTCCCCACGCAGATTAGGTAAAACCGGATTGATATTCCGCGTGTTTGAGGAAATAAAGGAGCGTGCATTGTCCTATGAGACTATTTATGCGGATATCAGTGACACGCTTTCTTTGGAGGATTTCATAAAGGTATTATCCGATGCAGTCGTAGCAAAATTGAATAAACAGCAACGTATAGCCGCGTTCTTCAAGTCTTTGAAAAGTGTCAGACCTTTGCTTGGACTGGACCCTATGACCGGTTCACCTCAGGTGTCGTTTACTTTTTCTGATGAAAACCAAAAACAGAGTACTTTGATAGATGTCCTTGCTTATCTTGAGAACTACCCTCAGAAGATTGTCGTCGCCATAGACGAGTTTCAGCAGATAAGAGAATATGACGGCATTAATATGGAGGCGGTGTTACGTAAGAATATCCAGCACTTGCATAATGTGCGTTTTATCTATTGCGGTAGCAAGAAGCACACGATGACCGATATGTTTACCAATGCTAAAAAGCCGTTTTACGAAAGTACATCTTTCTGCTATCTGACGAAGTTGCCGGTTTCGGTCTATGCTCCTTTTATCCGTGAGAAGTTTGAGGAGGCCGGGAAAACCATAGATAACGATTCCATTGATTATATCCTTGAATGGACCAGGGTACATACTTACTATACACAGCGTCTTTGTAATGAGGTTTTCGCTCAGTCTGACGGAAACGTTGATAATACTGTCGTACAGAAGGCTATCCAAACGATTCTGGAATCTGAGCGTGAACGCTTCCTGGAACTTCGCCGGCTTATTACCCGTTCACAGTGGAAGATGCTTGCTGCTATTGCCAAAGAGGGCAGCGTGACACAGATTACCGCATCTGCATTCCTGTCAAAGTATGGCATTACTTCGGGACCAACGGCAATCAGAAATGTTCAGGCCCTCATTGATAAGGAATTGGTTTTAGCCACCACAGATGAGGGTGGAACCTCGTACTCTGTTTATAACGTATTTCTATCCAGATATTTGGATATGGAACGGTAATGGGACTTTAAATCAGGCTGGAGATAATTGAGTCTGAGATGAAGAAGCGTGATTCCGGAATCCTCAGGTTGCCCGAAGGGGTTCTGACGAGGTCTCCTCTTTGAAGGGCCTCGTGAATCTTTTCCGGCGGACAGAGGTCCGTGAGGTTGTCCGAACCTCTTGAAGTGCGCAGGGCAAGCATCACGGCTTCAATTTCAAGGTCTTCTCCAGTAAGAATCTCTTCCTCCCTGACGTCCTTCCCGTCTATATAATCCCTAAGGTTGTCCCTGTTCCAGGAACGGATCTGTCTTTCTCCCGCAGAGAATGAATGTGCACCTGGCCCCAGGCCTACGTAAGGAATCCTGGACCAGTAGGCGCTGTTATGCCTGGCCTCGTAGTCCGGTTTTGCAAAATTGGATATCTCGTAGTGGTTGAAGCCTGCCTCGGACAGTTTCTGGCAGAGCATTGAGTATTGTCTTGCACAGTCTTCTTCCGGAGCTTCCGAATATTTACCTCTCTTGACCAGTTTGGCCAGCCCGCTGCCTTCCTCGATGGACAGCTGATAGGCCGATATGTGTTCCGGCCCAAGGGCAATGGCTTTTTCTATGGTTGAGGCCCACATTTCGTCCGTCAAATGGGAGATGCCGAAGATAAGGTCTATGGAGATGTTGTCAAATCCTCCGTTCCTGAGCAGGTCGAATGCCTTGACGGCTCCCGCGCTGTCGTGTCTCCGGTTCATCCATCTCAGCATGCTGTCATCGAATGACTGTACGCCCATACTGATGCGGTTTGCGCCCAGGGCCTTCAGCCCCCTGACGTAATCGATTCCCTTCCCGACGATGTCCTCTGGATTCACCTCGACGGTGAACTCATCGTACGCCTTGGGACCGCGGATTTTTCCGAGCCTGTCCACGATTGTCCTGAGTGCGTCCAAAGGAAGGACAGACGGCGTTCCGCCGCCTATATAAAGAGTGTCTGCTCCGGCCAGGGCCGAGGCAGACACATTATTGGCTATTTCCTTTTCCCTCTTGTCAATTTCCCTGAGGACAGCCCGGGGATACTCCGCTTCAAAACCATTGCAGATTTCCGAGTAGAAATCGCAATAGAGGCAGAAGCTCTTGCAGAAAGGGATGTGGAGGTATATCATTATCGGAGCAAAAGCTCGGCCTTTCCAAGAAGACCCTGCTCAGTGTACAGTTCTGCAGTATAGATTCCCTTTGAGTATGAAGGAATATCATTGAGGTAGATGCTGAGTTCAACCTCGTTGCCTTCGTAGTCAACCTCGCGTGCTGCTGATGCCGTAGATGCCTCTCCGTTGCAGGTAAATGAGATTCTTCTGCTGTTGGTGAGAAGGATTCCGTCAGGATCCTTAACCTTTACGTAAACCTTGACAGGTCCCTTAGGCGCAAGGTCGTTCTCGACCAGTGAGAGGGAGGTGAGAAGCCTTGTTACACGGCTGCTTCTGTCCGTAACCTTGCCGGAATTGTTGTAAGCCTGAAGGGAAATGCCGCGGGCCTTGATCACGGATCCGGCAGCAACCTTGTCTGAGAGGTGTTCAACCTGCTTGTTGAGTTCTTCATTCTGCTTCTTGCTCTCGGCAGCCTCCTTGCGTGCGGCCTTAGCCTCGGCGGTGAGCTTGTGGTTAAGGGTGTTGAGGGAGTCAATCTGGACAATATAGTTCCTCATGATGCTTCTGAGGGTTCCAAGTTCCTTCTCGTACTGACGCATCTTGGCGCGGTTCGTGGCGTCTGTCTTCTTGATGCGTTCAACCAAAAGGGCCACTTCCTCACGTGAAGAGTCCAACTGTGAGTTGATGGAGTCGTAGTCAGAGTTGAGGCTGTCGTAATCTGCCTGAAGTGCTTCAATCTGCTGGGTAAGGTCTGCTTTCTCGGAGTTGAGGTCGCTTACGAGGCGGCTTTTCTGAATCCAAATATATGCGAGAGAAGATGCAAGAATAACGACGGCTGCCGTAAGGGCATACATCACTGTCTTGAGGTTCTTGTTTCTGTCTTCCTTTTCCTGGCGCTGTCTGCGCTCAATAGGATCTTCTGTCATAGTACTGTTCGATTGGTTAAACAATTAATACGTGAACATCTCTGAAAGAGACGTACATTGTGCAAATGTAGCAAATTTTGTGCTACAAGGCTCTTGTTTTTGTTTTCAGCCACGCTGCCTCTTCTGGAGAAAGCCTGTCTTTCAGGGTTTCGTACACCCTGGCGTTGTATTCATTCAGCCATCGGAGTTCCTCCGGAGAAAGAAGTTCCTTCATCACTATGGCCGTGTCAAAATGGCAAAGCGTAAGCGTCTCAAATCTCAGGAAGTCTCCAAAGTCGTTCTTCTCCGCTTCCACGCAGAGAATCAGATTCTCGTGACGTATTCCGTGCTTTCCCTCGCGGTAGATTCCCGGCTCGTTTGAGGTAATCATTCCCGGCAGGATTGGCTGTTTGTTGAAATCCTGCCTTATCCCCTGTGGGCCTTCGTGCACGTTCAGGTAGAAGCCCACTCCGTGTCCAGTCCCGTGACGGAAGTCCCTGTATCCTTTCCAGAGCGCTATCCTGGCAAGTGAGTCTATCTGACACCCGGCCGTTCCGCGCGGGAATACAGCCGTTGCCAGTCCGATGTGTGCCTTCAGCACCAGCGTATAGTCTATCTTCTCCTCCTCGGTACAAGGCCCGAGTGGTACTGTTCTGGTAATATCTGTGGTTCCGAAGAGGTACTGCCCTCCGGAGTCGTTTAGGTAAAGCCCCTTCGGATAAATCTTCGTGGATCCGTCCGTCGGCGTCACGTAATGTGGCAGGGCCGCCGCCTTCCCGAAGGCGGACACTGTTTCAAAGCTGTCTCCTCTATACCCCGGAATCTCCGCCCTGAGCTGTCCCAGAGCCACCGCTGCATCCCATTCAGAGATGGATTCGCCGCCCCTGACGCTTTTCTCCAGCCAGAACAGGAATTTCTCCATGGCCACGCCGTCTTCCAGGTGCGCCTCCTTCATTCCGGCAATCTCCACGCTGTTTTTTACTGCCTTTCGCAGGGCCACAGGTGACTTTCCTCCCAGAATCAGTGTCTTGGCGGAGTTCTCTTTCATCACCGTGTAGAGGTTGTAGTTCAGCGTTGAAGGGTCCATATACAGGGCCTTTATGGTCCCGTCTTCCATCATGGATGCCAGTGAAATGGTTATCTCTCCGTATTCCAGGATATTCACGCCGTCTGCCCTCACTTCCTGGAAACTGTCTTCGGTCTCCGAGTCCATATCCTGGCTCGATCCCTTCTGCACAAACCAGTCTACGCTGTCCTGCGTCACCAGCAGGTAGCTCATCACCACAGGATTGTAATCGATGTCAGTTGCCCTGACGTTGAGCATCCACGCTATCTCATCAAGGGCCGTCAGCAGTATGGCGTCGCATTTCTTGGCGTTCAGCGTTCCCCGCAGCCATTGGATCTTCTGCAGGCGTGACCATCCCGTCTGTTCTACCCCAAGCGTCTGAACCGGTGTCCGCGGCACACGGGGCCTGTCTTTCCACAGTTCGTCGATGAAGCTTGGCGCATTGGTGATGATGCCCTTCTCTCCCACGGCCTTCCTGATGTCTTCCACCATTCCGATGCTCGTACATTCTCCGTCCACCGCTATGGTAACCGGTCCTGCCACTTCCTCTTCTGCAGCCCCTTCCGAAGCGATGCCTCCGCCGCACAGCGTCTGTGCCAGCCATTGAGGTATTCCCACGGCGTTCGTCACACGCGTTTCGTGCATCACCGTGCCGGTGTCTTCCAGCTGCTCACGTGCCTGGATGAAGTATCTCGGGTCAGTCCAGAGTCCTGCGTGGTCCAGGGT
>CADBMK010000021.1 GCA_902795785.1 uncultured Bacteroidia bacterium
CCAGTCACCGCAGCGGACAGAACTGAGGTAATCGATATCGTCAAGATCGTACGCCTTCCACTTATGAGGATAGTGCTCCACGATAGGCCTTTCATAGCTAGGAACAGGAGATTTGCTGTCGGCGAAGATACCCACGAGGCTTTCTCCGTCAACCTCCTGACTGACCTTTGGATTATGTACCCCCGCAATTTCGAGAATGGTAGGAAAGAGATCCTCACAGGTGACAGGAGTGGCACATTTCCCAGGCTTTGTCCTGCCCGGCCAGAAGAACATCAGCGGCACTCGCACTCCCCCTTCATAGCAGGAGCCCTTGCCCTCCCTCAAAGGAGCATTCTGGGTATGAGGTACGCCGCCTTTCTGTTTGTTTTCCGAGTTGCCTCCGTTATCCGTCATAAAGATGATGACGGTGTTATCGGCGACGCCTTTTTCTTCAAGATAGTCAAGAAGGTCACCAAGACTCTTGTCAACACCTTCCACCATTGAAGCGTAGCGTGCCTGCCCCTCATCCATTCCCGCATCCAAATATTTCTGCACGAAACGGCCGTCACGCTGTATTGGCGTATGAGTGGCATAGTGGGCAAGGTACAGGTAGAAAGGCACCTTGTGGTCTATAGGATATTCCAGAGTTTTGAGTGCTTCGAGGGTAAGCGCTTCCGTAAGATGGGTGCCGGTCTCATAATATTCGGCCATATTCTGGACAGACATATAGTTCCACTTACCCTGGATGTTGCCGTAGTGCTCTTCAGAGAGATAGGTGCGCGGCTGGCCGTTGATGCTGCCGGCCACGTTGACCACGAACCCCATATTATACGGACTTGCGCCGGGGGTACCCATGCATGCCCAGTGGGCCTTACCAGCGTGGATCGTGAAATAGCCGGCATCCTTGAGGAGCCGGACCATAGGGGTGGCATACTGGGCGTGGTCAATTCCCGGCTCAGGAGAGAGTCCGTTATAGTTCCAGTCCGGACGGCGAAGGACATCTCCGTCAAACCTGTCCTCCGAGGCCCTGACGCCCGAGATGGAGTTTCCTCCGCCGGAAGCGTCGCTTGGATCGTCCCTGAGTGCTGATGTCCAGTTGGTAATCCTCATATGGGCGGCGTTCATGCCGGTCATAATGCTGGTCCTCGTAGGTGTGGACACAGGGCACGCATATGCATTCTGCATCACCACGCTCTTCCGGGCCAGGCGCTGCATATTAGGCGTATTGAACCTCAGGTTATGGGGATAAAGTGAATCACCATACTGAACTCCGCTGTCAACCCAGCCCATATCATCAACCAGGAAGAAAACGATATTAGGTGTACGGGCGGCGGTCTTAGGGCTGATGCATTTAGTGTTGCAGCAGCCAATGGCGGCAGGAGCAATCATTGCCAAGTTAAAAAGCGCTTTAACTTTCATATTTCACGATAATGTAAAAATCAAGAGTATTAATTTAACCTTTAATCAAATTTAGTAAAATAATTCTACAACACTCTGTTACAGTATAATATTATTGCTCTCATACCATGGCGGCGCTCAGTTACTAAACTTTTTTAATTTCATTCTACTTTGCGAGTTTGCGAATTAATAACTATCTTGTGTAACTAAAAAAATATTAACCGAACTATTTATTTAACCATCTTAATTAAACTTGACACTATTTGATGAATTCAACCTTAATCTAACAAAAGTATCCCCATTAACCCACGGGGCGTCCGTGCATGACACGGCGTCGCTCCCCCCATTATCTAATACACTAGATTTTCTAAGTATTAATGGTACTAATCAATTTGCCCGGCTATCCCAAATATCCGGATGTTCACTAGTCAGTTCATTGAATGCACAATTCATTGAACTTGTAATCTGTTTGGTATTTCCCTAACAACCAGACTTTACAAAATTTCAGAAGTATTTTATAATGCCCATGAAAAAAAATTATTATTCAACTAATCACTTTCTAGGAAGAGAATACGGAAAGCGACTTGCTTTTTCCGTTTTCCTTCTGCCGGGACTTCTGGCAACCTCGCCAACATTGATGGCAGGCAACAACAGCATTGTCAATGAGATCGTCTTAGAAGCCTCAGCACAGCAGACCCAGACCATCAAGGGCCGTATCATCGACCAGGCAGGTCTGCCAGTCATCGGCGCCGGCGTTATCCAGCAGGGTACGAAAAACGGAGCCGTAACCGACGTAAACGGATATTTCTCAATCAACGTTCCTGCCGGCACAGCCCTGCAGATTACCTGCCTTGGCTATGAAAGCGCAATGGCAACGGCCAAGGACGGAATGACAATCGTACTCAAGGAAGATTCAGAAATCCTTTCTGAAGTCGTTGTCGTAGGTTATGGCGCCCAGAAGCGCGCCGATATTACCGGTTCAGTTGCAACCGTAGACGTAAACAAGGCTCTCGACAGCCGTCCTATCGCCGATGTCGGCCGTGGACTCCAGGGTGCCGTAGCCGGTATGAACGTCCGCGTACCTTCCGGTGAAGTCGGTTCAGACCCTATCATCAAGCTTCGTGGTCAGATCGGTTCAATCAACGGCGGCAGCTCGCCTCTTATTCTCCTCGACAACGTGGAAATCCCAAGCATCCAGCTTGTAAACCCTGACGATATCGAATCAATCACCGTCCTCAAGGATGCAGCTTCTTCAGCCATCTACGGTTCAAAGGCAGCATTCGGTGTTGTGCTCATCACAACGAAGAACGGCAGCAAGGGATCCAAGCTCCGCGTTTCTTATTCCAACAACTTCTCAATGCAGAACCCTGCAAGAGACATCAACATCGGCGGCATCGAAGCTCTCCAGTACACATACGATGCACAGGTCAACCGCGAGTCACCTATGCCTGCCGGCGGTTTCTGGAGAATCAACAAAGAGAGCCTTCAGAAAGCGCGTGAATGGCAGGAGCTCTATGGAAAGACAGTTAAATGGAACGACCCTGTAGTTTATGGCCGTGACTGGTACTTCGACGGAACCGACAAGTACGGCTATCGTATCTACGACGGTTTCAAGGCAATGGTTCGCGAGTGGGCTCCTAC
>CADBMK010000022.1 GCA_902795785.1 uncultured Bacteroidia bacterium
GCAGTACAATGACCTTGCAAACAAGGTTCAGGCTCTTGAGAAGGAGAACGCTGACCTCAAGGCTAAGATCGCCGAACTCGAGGCAAAGCCTGATACAGTATTCGTTGAGTCTGCTGTTGTTTCTTCAGCAACTCTCTACTTTGACTGCGGTTCTTCAAGACTCAGCGCCCGTGAGCTTGCTCACCTTGAGTACTACGCATCTTGCGCACTCAATGCTGACAGCAAGGTTACCGTTATCGGTTCTGCAGACAGCGCTACAGGTTCTTCGAAGCGCAACCAGTATCTCTCAGAGCAGCGTGCCAAGACTGTTGCCAACCTCCTCGTTGAGAAGTATGGCCTTTCAATGGACAACATCACGATCGTAGCTGAAGGTGATACAAACAACGTATTCGACACACCTGCAAAGAACAGGGTCGTAACTATCAAGTAATTGTTTAATCCAATGATAAATAAAGGGAGCGTCCTGTTTCAGGATGTTCCCTTTTTTTGTATTTTTGTGTCCGTATCTCAAAAACATTTATCCAATGGTTAAAATCGGCAATACATTCAGCGCTTCCGGAAAGAAGGCGCTTCTGTGCGGTTCGGGTGAACTCGGAAAAGAAGTGGCAATAGAACTTGCCCGCTACGGAGTCGAGGTCATTGCCTGCGACAAGTATAAGAACGCGCCGGCGATGCATATCGCCCAGTCTTCCCACGTTTTCTCGATGCTCGACGCCAAGACACTGCGTGAGGTTATCGTTAAGGAAAAGCCTGATTATATAATTCCGGAGATCGAGGCAATCGCCACTCCTGAACTCGTAAAGCTTGAAAAGGAAGGTTTCAATGTTATTCCTACAGCCCATGCCACCCTTCTTACTATGAACAGGGAGGGAATCAGAAGGCTGGCTGCCGAGGAACTGGGACTTCCTACGTCAAAGTATGTGTTTGCCGATACCGAAGAAGAATTCAAGGCAGCGGTTGAAAAGATAGGCTGTCCGTGCGTCGTGAAACCTGTAATGAGCTCTTCCGGTCACGGTCAGAGCGTTATCCACGACGAGTCGGAAATTGACAGCGCCTGGCATATCTCCCAGGAGGGCGGCCGCTCCGGAGAAGGAAGGGTCATCGTTGAGGGCTTTGTCAAGTTTGATTATGAGATTACCCTGCTTACCGTCCGTCACAGCGCCGGAACAACGTTCCTCGAGCCTGTGGGACATCACCAGGTGGACGGAGACTACCGTGAATCCTGGCAGCCTCAGGCCATGAGCCCTGCGGCTATCGCCAAGGCAAAGGATATTGCCGGCAAGATTACAGCTGCCCTCGGCGGTTATGGAATCTTTGGAGTTGAGATGTTCGTATGCGGCGACGACGTCATCTTCAGCGAGGTCTCTCCACGTCCTCACGATACGGGAATGGTTACCATGATTTCCCAGGATCTTTCAGAGTTCGCCCTTCACGCACGTGCCATCCTCGGCCTTCCAATTCCAGAGGTCCGTTTCTTCGGCCCTTCAGCATCCAAGGCCATTGTCGTGGAAGGTAACACTGACCGTTATGAGTTTGAAAATCTTGACGAGGTACTTTCCGAGCCGGGCGTCCAGATCAGACTTTTCGGCAAGCCTGAGATCAGGGGACACCGCAGGGTGGGAGTGCTCCTGGCAACTGACAAGACGGTGGAACTTGCCCTCGCCAAGGTGGAAAGGGCATACAAAAAACTTTCCGTGAAGGTTTACTAGGATTATCTGTAGCGGCTGTATTGCATCAGGTCACACTCTGCCTTGATCTTGTCTATAATCGTGCAGACAAGGCGGTATGTCCTTGATTCCTTGGTGTAGTTGGCCGGCGTGATGAAGTTGACGCGTCCCTGGCGAAGGAGTTTCTGAGCCTGGGCGCGTTTTTTCTCGTTATCCGGATTGAATACGGCTATTGAATTGCCTCCGAACATTTTGACAATCTTCATACATGGGACATCTGTGTCTCCGTCCCCGAGGTAAATCATCTGCTGGAATGGAATCCTCTTGGCATCCTCGTTTACGCTTTCATTGACCTTATTGGTATCGCGCGCGGCGAACAGTCCCTTGTTGATTTTGAAGAGGGCCTGGGTTTTTGCGGTGTAATCCACGGCTACGGCAGGCCAGGTGGCCTCGCCCTTCTCGTTGTAGAGGAATGAGCAGGCGTAGATGTGCTTGAATTCGTCTGCGATTGGGGTGCCCTGGATGAACTCAATGAGTCCGGAAGAGTTGATATAGTGTTCAATGACCACACCGTGCTCCTTGCCGTATTCGTTTATGCTTTTGAACCAGCTCTTTACGCCGTCATAAAGTTCGATATGTTCACCGAATTTGTTCAGGTCCTTCTGACGGAGTTTCAGATTAATCGCCTTGGAATCGTCAATCATAGTCTTCATGTAGGAGAGAATGTTACTGGCGTCTTCGTGAACTGCAAGTTCGTTGCACTTTGTCCAGAATTCTTCGGGAGTCTGCCCGAGCGCCTGGATGAATCCGAATTCCTGCATGTTTCCCGGAGACAGGGTTCCGTCGAAGTCGTAAATAAGGGCGATTATCGGTTTCTTTCTCATTATGAACACATTAAAGCTATCAAATACAAATGTAATGTATTTCTGTTTGCAAAAGGAACACTTTTATTGTATTTTTAGCAATTCTTTCAACCTAAAGCATTTATGGAGCATTATTTTTCAAGGTTACAGAACGCAATACGACAGTATTGGAAGAGACCGGCCGTAGCAAACTACAATGGTGAAGTGATTACCTATTCCCAGCTTGCTGAGAACATCCTGCGCTTCCACCTTCTGTTTGAAAAGTCAGGAATCGTAAAGGGTGACAAGATTTCCATCTGCGGAAAGAATTCTGCAAGGTGGGGCGTTTCCTTTCTTTCGGTCAATACCTATGAGGCGGTCGTCGTTCCGATTCTTGCTGATTTCCACCCTGATAGCGTAAACTATCTGGTGGATCATTCAGAGAGTGTCCTTCTCTTCACCGATAAGGAAATCTTCGAGAAACTGGATGTCACAAAGATGCCACGTCTTAAGGGTATCATTGACAATACCACTTACAAACTGCTTTTCTGCCGTGACGAGAACCTCCAGAATGCGATGCTTTTCATTGACGATGCTTTCAAGACAAAGTATCCTGACGGAGTAAAACCTGAGGATATCGTCTTCAATACGGACAACGGCAAGGATCTGGCCCTCATCAACTATACTTCAGGTTCAACCGGAACCCCGAAGGGCGTGATGCTCCGCTACGAATGTCTCAGCGCCACTATCGATTTCGGTCAGCGCTACATTCCGTCAAATTCTGAATACACAATGGTTTCGATGCTTCCGATGGCACATATGTACGGACTTACATACGAGTTCCTCTATCCTCTGTGCAACGGAACCTCAATCCATTTCCTTGGCAAGACTCCTTCTCCGTCCCTCCTTCTCAAGGCCATGAAGGATATCAAGCCATATCTTCTCATTACCGTGCCTCTGGTGCTGGAGAAGATCTACAAGTCTTCTCTCAAACCGGCTCTCGAGAAGCCTCTCGTTAAGCTTCTTCTCAAGATTCCTGGACTTAACAAGGCTCTTTACAAGAAGATGCGCGAGGCAATGATCAATGCTCTCGGCGGCAATATCCAGATGCTTATCGCCGGCGGCGCCGCCCTCAATCCTGAGGCTGAGGCTTGCTTCAAGAAAATGGGCCTTCCTTATACCGTGGGTTACGGAATGACTGAAGCGGCTCCGCTTCTTGCTTACCGTGACTGCCGTTATTATGTGCCTGGCAGCTGTGGCGTGGCCGTTGACTGCGCTGAGGTCCGAATTGATTCTGACGATCCAGTCCATAAGGTGGGTGAGATTCAGGCAAAGGGAATCAACATCTGCTCAGGGTATTTCAAGAACGAAGAGGCCACCAAGGCTGCATTCACCGAGGACGGATTCCTCCGTACTGGTGACCTCGGTATTATGGACGAGGACGGCAACATCTTCATCAAGGGCCGCAGCAAGTCCATGATCCTTTCATCAAACGGTCAGAATATCTACCCTGAGGAAATCGAGGCAGTGGTGAACAATGAGCCTTATGTCATCGAGTCCGTTGTCGTGTCACGTGACGGCAAACTGGTAGCCCTCGTTTATATGGATGTAGAGAATGCGGCAAAGGCGGGCATGGTGGACATGCCGGCTTATCTTGACAAGATTCAGAAGGATATCAACAGTCACATGCCAGTCTACAGCAAGATTGCCAAGATGGAGCAGGTGAGCGTTCCTTTTGAGAAGACTCCTAAGATGTCAATCAAGAGATTCCTCTATTCATAATGACATTTTGTCATACTTTCCGTGTTTGGAATATATTTTGACTTAAAGAAAGCGTGTCCGTAAGGATGCGCTTTTTTAAGTATAATAATAACACGTAAATAATATGGCACAGGAAGTTAAAGGTAAAATCGGAGTTACCACCGAAAATATTTTTCCAGTAATCAAGCAGTTCCTCTATTCGGATCACGAGATTTTCCTTCGTGAGCTTGTTGCAAACGCAGTGGATGCAGACCAGAAGATAAAGGCCCTCGCAGCCACGGGAGAGTATAAGGGTGACGTCAGCGACGTCAAGGTCCGCATCGAACTTGACGAGGCTGCAAAGACGCTTAAGATTATCGATAACGGTATCGGTATGACAGAGGAGGAGGTTGACAAATACATCAACCAGATTGCCTTCAGTTCTGCCGGTGAATTCCTCGAGAAATACAAGGACAACATCGGAGCCATCATCGGCCATTTCGGACTCGGCTTCTATTCTGCGTTCATGGTTTCCAAGACGGTTACAATTGAGACTCTCAGCTGGAAGGATGGCGCAAAGGCTGTCAAGTGGACCTGCGACGGATCTCCTGAGTACCAGATTGAGGCCTGTGACAAGGCTGACAGGGGTACTGTCATAACCCTTTATCTTGACGACGAGAGCGCCAAGGAATTCGGCACTAAGGGTAAGATTGACTATCTCCTCGGAAAATACTGCAAATTCATGCCTGTCCCTGTTGTCTTCGGAAAGGAGACCGAATGGAAGGACGGCAAGGAAGTGGAAAAGGATGAGGACAAGGTAATCAACAAGATTGAACCTATATGGACCAAGGCTCCTTCCGACCTTAAGGACGAGGATTATGACGCCTTCTACAAGGCCCTCTATCCTATGGCTGACGAACCGCTCTTCCATATCCATCTCAACGTGGATTATCCGTTTAACCTTACGGGTGTGCTTTACTTCCCTAAGATTAAGGAAAGGATGGCAATCGACAGGAACAAGATTCAGCTGTACTGCAACCAGATGTTCGTGACGGACCACGTGGACAATATAGTTCCTGACTTCCTTACCCTTCTCCACGGCGTCATTGATTCACCGGACATCCCGCTCAACGTCTCAAGAAGTTACCTTCAGAGCGATGCCAACGTCAAGAAGATTTCCACATACATCACCAAGAAGGTGGCTGACCGCCTGGAGGAGATTTTCAAGGAGCAGCGTGAGCAGTTGGAAAAGAAGTGGGACAATCTCAAGCTTTTCATCGAGTACGGAATGCTTTCGGACGAGAAGTTTTGCGAACGTGCCACAAAGTTTGTACTTTTAAAGAATACAGAAGGCAAGTATTTCAGCCTTGACGAGTATAAAAAGGCCGTAGAACCGGCTCAGACTGACAAGGACAAGAGGCTGGTGATCCTTTATGCAACCAATACCGAGGATCAGTACCAGTTCATCGAGGCCGCCAAGAACAAGGGCTATGACGTCCTTCTCCTTGACTGCGAGCTTGACGCCCACTTTGTCAACCTGCTTGAGCAGAAGATGGAGAACACCCGCTTTGCCAGGGTTGACTCCGATACGGTGGAGAATCTCATCCCTAAGGAGGAGAAGATTAAGCCTGAGCTCTCAGAGGATGCAAAGAAAGACCTTGACGCAGTGTTCAAAGCCGTCCTTCCAAAGGAATATGAATACTATGTCGATGCTCAGAACCTCGGTGAAGGCGAGGCTCCTGTTGTCATCACCCAGAACGAGTTCATGCGCCGTTACCGCGAGATGAGTTCACTCGGCGGAGGTATGAATTTCTATGGCGAGATGCCGAAGAGCTTCAACATCATAGTCAATATGGAGAATCCTCTTGTCGCAAAGGTTCTCGATGAAAGAAAGGCGGACAAAGACGCGAAACCGGAAGATTTCGCTTCAGGAAACGACCTGCTCAAGCAGATTGCAGACCTCGCCCTTCTGGCTGCAGGCCTTCTCAAGGGAAAAGACCTCGCAGAATTCGTAAAACGAAGTGCACAAATGCTTAAATAAAAACGTATGAAACTTTCACCACTCAAATTCGAAGCCTGGCTTCGCCCGATGATATGGGGCGGCGAGAAGATCGCTCCGTTCAAAGGAACCAGATCCGATGCGGACAACATCGGAGAAAGCTGGGAGATTTCCGCCGTGGAGGGCCACGTATCAAAAGTGAGCGAAGGTCCTCTCAAAGGCAGGACGCTTACAGACCTTATCAGGGAATACAAGGGCTCTCTTGTAGGAGAGAAGGTCTATGCCCGTAACGGAGACCTCTTCCCGCTTCTTATCAAATTCATCGACGCAAAGTCTGACCTTAGTGTCCAGGTACATCCTGACGACGAGATGGCTATGCGCGTCCACGGTCAGAAGCACGGCAAGACGGAGATGTGGTATGTCGTCGGCGGGGACAAGGGTGCAAGCCTTCTCTGCGGCTTTAAAAAGCAGATAGACAAGGACGAGTATGTAAAGGCTGTGGAGGAAGACAGGCTCATGGATGTGCTTGCACGCTATGAGATAAAGCCTGGGGACGTATTCTTCCTTCCTGCGGGCAGGGTTCACGCCATTGGCGCGGGAGCCTTCGTGGCAGAGATTCAGCAGACTTCGGACCTTACCTACAGAATCTACGACTACAACCGCAAGGGCGCTGACGGAAAGCCTCGCGAGCTCCATACTGAACTTGCAAAGGAGGCTGTAAACTTTGAAGTCCTGCCGGATTACAGGACGGATTATGATTACAGGAAGGATGCCGTGGTTCCGCTTGTGGACTGCCAGTATTTCACGACAGACCTTCTGGATCTTGACAAGCCTCTTGAAAGGGACTTCTCCAAAACCGATTCGTTTGTCGTGGTCATGGGACTTGAAGGCGAGGGAACAATAGGAACTGACGCCGGCGATGTGACCATCCGCCGCGGAGAGACAGTCCTTCTGCCTGCATCCATAAACAAAGCGACCTTCACCCCGAAGGGCGAAGGCCTCAAGATCCTTAATTCGTATATAGGTTAGGATTAACCTACTACTTCTATAAGCTCGACACGGAAGATAAGGGCTGCATACGGTGGAATTGCGCCGTGGGCACCTGCTTCTCCGTAGCCGAGCTTATAAGGTATATAGAACATATACTCTGAGCCTTCGTTCATGAGCTGAAGACCCTCGGTCCATCCAGGAATTACCTGGTTGAGACCGAACTGGGCCGGCTGGTTGCGGTCCCAGGAACTGTCGAACTTGGTTCCGTCCACGAGTGTACCCTCATAGTTGCAGATAACCTGGTCTGTTGCCTTTGGCTTGGCTCCGTTACCCTTCTTGATAATCTTATACTGAAGACCGCTCGGAAGGACAACCACTCCGTCTTCCTTCTTATTTGCCTCGAGGAAGTCTTCTCCCTGCTTCTTGAATATCTTTGCGGCAGCTTCCTGCTCCTTTTTCTGAGCCTCTTCAAGCTCTCCGAAGAACTTGTCGAGGATGTCTCCTGCCTCCTCGTGTGAGAGGGCTGGCTTTTCACCTGAAAGTGTGGCCTTGATGGCTGCGGCGAAATCCTCCGTGTTGAGGTCCTTGACTCCTGAGCGGAGAAGGTTATGCGCGATGCTCATTCCGAGAGCGTAACTGATTTTATCCATAAGAGTTAAAAGTATTATATTATTAAGGTGCAAAGGTAGTAAAAACGTTATATTTGTAAGATTAAATAATAACGTTATGACTAAAAACCCTTTATTAATCATTTCACTTGCGGCCTGTCTTCTGATTTCAGGCTGCAGTAAAGATGTACCCCAAAGAACAATTACCTATGCAGACGAAGTCCTTCCTGGAGACACTCTCGTGAAGGGAAAATCAAACGCATATATGAAGCTCTTTGTCCTCAACGAGGGACAGATGGGACAGGAAAACGCCACCCTTGACTTTTTCAAGTTCTCGTCGGGTTCATATGTCAGAAATGCCTATTCTGCAATGAATCCGTACAGCAACGGTCTCGGCGACGTTGCCAATAACATCCGCTTCTATTATGACTACGCTTTCATCCCTGTGACCAATTCCAACCTGGTGGAGGTTATCAGCTGCTATGATGAGACCCACATTACCAAGTTTGAGATTCCCGGCCCGCGTGACGTCACCTTTGACGAGACCAGGGCTTATGTCACTTCTTATGACGGTGCCAGGTATGGTGATGATAAGCTCGGCGCCGTGTACAGAATCAATCTCAATTCAAATCCGGTCAAGATAGATACCATCCATGTAGGCTTCCAGCCGGAGGGCATTTCAATCAATGGGCAGGAACTCTATGTTGCAAACAGTGGAGGCTATCATACCGGCTACGACGACAGACTCGACATTATTAATACCTACTACTTTAAGAAGAAGACCAGCATCAAGATTGCGCCCAACCTTAAGGATGTTTATGCCAATGACGAAAATGTATGGGTGACCTCATTCGGAGATTACTCTAAAGTCCATTCAGGCATTTACTGCTACAGCCTTGTTTACGGCCATGTCCTTGACCGCACCGATGAACTTGCACAGGTCCGCTTCCTCTGCTCATGTGCGGATGACACCAATATTTACGTCCTCGGAACCGAGCAGGAATGGGAATATGACCCGTCAGTCAAAAAGACTTACAAGCTTTACTCCATTGGCAGGAGGGAAGGCGATGTCAGGGATTACGATCTTGATTTGTCAGGCCTGACTGCGCCGTATGCCATCTGCTTCAATCCTTCGAATGGAGATTTCTATGTCTCTGACGCGGGAGATTACTTCACTGAGGGCAAGATTTACTGCTACGACCTGGATTCAGGTAAACTTCAGTGGAAGACATACACGGGCGTATGCCCTGGTTCATTGGCACTCTTTGGAGCAATCTATTAGAATATGAAACGAATAGCTATCCTTCTGTCCGTAATAATCCTGTCCTGCTCTGCGTCTTTCGCCCAGGATGCGCCGAAACTATATCCGGAAACCAATTCGGAACCGGAGTATGTATATACCGACGCTTCAGTATTTCCTCTTTATGGAAAGGTGACGACTGATACATACGACAGGTACGGCCGTCTTCCTGGATGTCTTGAAGGGAAAATCCGTGAAGGCCTGTGGAATCTTGGAAGAAATTCCGCCGGTCTTTATATCCGCTTCCGTACTGATTCAAAATCAATCAGGGTTAAGTGGGAGTCACTTAACAACTTTGGAATGAATCACATGACGGCAGCCGGTGTGCGCGGACTTGACCTTTATGCCCTTGACGGGGGTAAGTGGCGTTCCGTTTCGGGACTTCAGCCACGCTCGCGTCAGGAGTCGGACGTCAGGGCTGTCCGTAACATGGATGGCCGGATGAGGGAGTATATGCTTTACCTGTCACTCTATGACGGGGTGAAGTCTCTCTCCATCGGTACGGAGAAAGGTGCGGTCATAGAAGGCCCTGCCGTTGATTCTCCAAAGAGCGGCAAGCCTATCGTAATGTATGGCACCAGCATCCTGCAGGGAGGCTGCGCCACACGTCCGGGTATGGCTTTCACGGCTATCCTTGGAAGATGGTTTGACAGGGAAGTGGTTAATCTCGGATTCAGCGGCAACGGACGTCTCGATTACGAGATAGCCGAGCTGATGGCCGCCGTTCCAGACCCGGCTGTTTTCGTTCTTGACAATGTCCCTAACTGTACAAAGGTGCAGATTGAGGAGAGGGAGGAAAAGTTTATCGAAATTCTCCGCAAGGCTCATCCGAAGGTACCGATTATCTTTGTGGAGAATCCTGATTTTACCGACCTCTGGCTCGACAACAAGTCAAGGGAAGAAATCAAGGCCAAGAATGATGCCCACAGGGCAGTGTATGAGAAACTTCGCAAAGCAGGAGACAAGAATCTTTATTATATTCCGTCGAAAGGTCTCATAGGTGATGACGGTGAAGGTACCGTAGACGGAACTCACTTCACGGATCTGGGCATGCTCCGCTATGCGGAGACAGTTGCCCCGGTGATTAAAAAAGCAATGCGATGAAAAAACTGTTTGCCTTAGTAAGCGCCTCCTTCCTTGCTGTAACGGTATTCGCCCAGGCATCAAAGGAAGAAATTATGGCTGATATCCATAATATGGGATATGTGTATTCACCATATCCTGACGTGGATCATCCAGTTTCTGCGTATCCAAAGGGATATGTGCCTTTCCATATCGAACATCTTGGAAGACACGGTTCCCGTAACCTCGACGAGAAAGATCAGTATACCAATTCTCTGAAACTTCTTCAAAGAGGAGACTCCCTTGGAGTGCTTACGCCGCTTGGCAAACAGCTTATGGGCGAAATACAGGACCTTATCTCTTTTGCCGAGGGCCGCTATGGCATGCTGGTGCCGAGGGGAGAAAGGGAACACCGTCATATCATCGACAGGATGTACAGGAATTATCCTGAGGTGTTCTCCACAAAGCACGGCCGTACCTGCTGGGTGGATGCAAGTTCCACCAAGGTGTTCAGGACGATGATGAGCATGTCCTATGGCCTGGACGAGCTTAAGACCCTCAATCCAAAGATCAGGACAACCCGCGCCACCGACGAAAGGACAGACAATGCCCTTTACCGTCTCGACGGTTTCAGGAAGGTCCAGGGTGAGGTTAAGGAAATCAAGAGCGACTATCCGGAACTCGACCCTTCAAGGCTTATGGGCGAGGTTTTTACTGACTTCAGTTTCATTCCGGAAAGGAAACAGAGGGGATTCGTCAGGGATATCTGGCGCTTTGCCTTTGCCGCCTGGATGAACAGCGACGATTATAACCAGGATTTTTTCAAATATCTCAGACCTGAGGAGGTTTATCCAATCTGGGTTAGATTCAATAAGTTCATGTTCCTTTGCCACGGCCCTTCAACTAAGTATGGCAAGATTGTTACCGCGGACCTTGTTCCTCTCCTTAAGAGCATGATGGAGGCCGAGGCTGCCTGCTTCAACGGCAGGGGACCGGATGCCGGCCTTCATTACGCCCACGATATACACGTAATGCCGCTGGCTGCCCTTATGGGTATCAAGGGCTGCTGTGAGCCGGAGAAGGATCCGGACCACGTTCACGAGGTCTGGTGTGATTACATCGTTTCTCCTATGGCCACCAACATCCAGCTGATTTTCTTCAGGAGCAAGAAAACGAAAGATAACGGGGATGTACTCGTGAAGGTGCTGATGAATGAGAAAGAATCCTCTTTCGACGGCCTTGAAACTGACAACTGGCCATATTACAAATGGTCCGATGTCAAGGCCCATTTCGAAAAGAGAATGAATGGCGAGCTCTAGAGAAATACTTTTAGCAAAGATTCGTGGTAAAGAACAGATGACAACGGGCGAGAAACTCAGTCTTGCCCTTATGCTTGCCGTTCCGGCAATGCTTGCTCAGCTTTCCACGGTTCTTATGTCCTATATCGATGCGTCGATGGTCGGCTCACTCGGAGCCGGTCCGTCGGCGTCAATCGGTCTTGTATCTACTTCGACGTGGATATTCGGAGGCTTCTGCATGGCCACCACCTACGGGTTCTCGGTCCAGGTGGCACATTTCATCGGCAATAATGACTTCAAGGCAGCAAGGAACGTCCTTCGCCAGGGCCTTGTGACCTGCCTGCTTTTCAGCATTGTGATGTGCTGCATCGGTTTGGCCATTGGAAACAGCCTCCCTGTGTGGCTCGGCGGCAAGGGGGACATCTGTCCCGACGCCTCGGCTTATTTTATGATTTACGCCGCCTTCATCCCTGCCATGCAACTTGTCTTCACCGGCGGGGCGATGCTTCAGGCGAGCGGCAATATGAAGGTCCCGAGCATACTGAACGTGGTTATGTGCGTTCTGGACGTGCTCTTCAACTATATCTTCATCTTCCGTCTGGATATGGGAGTGAAGGGAGCATCCCTGGGAACAGGCCTCTCAGAACTTGTTACGGCCATCCTGATGCTCTATTTCCTGACTGTCCGTTCCAAGGAACTGAACCTTCTTCAGGACAGAGGCTCCTTTGTCCCTACCGGGGACAGCCTCAGGAAGGCTTTCGGCATTGTTGGACCGATGTGGCTGCAGAATATCGTTATGAGGGGAGCCCATGTTATGAGCACGATTATTGTAGCGCCTCTTGGCAATGTGGCTATAGCCGCCAACATTTTTGCAATTACAGCCGAGAGTTTCTGCTACATGCCGGGATATGGCCTTCAGGAAGCAAC
>CADBMK010000023.1 GCA_902795785.1 uncultured Bacteroidia bacterium
AATAGAGGGAGAGATAGACGGAACCACTTACTACTACCCTATCAATCTGAAACTGGAGAAAAACGTCAGCTACGAATTTGACATTACCATAAACAGGAAAGGGACGCTTGATGCGGATACGCCAATAGAAGTGGACGCAGTCACTATAAACTGCAGTGCAAAGCAGTGGACGGACAAGGGCTCCTCAATCATCACCTTCTCTGTCCGTCCGCCAAAGGATGACGGCATGATCTCAGACCTGAACCTCTTTGTGTTCGACGAGAAAGGGAACCTGGAAGACAGGCTGTTCCTGAAGAAAGCCGAAACTGAACTTAAACTTCTCAAAGGCTGTCACTATGACATCTACGCCTGTGCCAACCTGGGTTACGCCCTCTATCTGGATAAAAAAGAAGACCTGAAGAACTACCGATACTGGCTCGCCTACCCTGACGAGATTACGCGCGGTATTCCGATGTGCGGAAAAATGGAAGGATTCGAATGCGGAGGCTCCAGGGCAGAACTGCAACTGGAAAGGATGATGTCCAGGATTAAAGTGGTAGTGGACAGGAGGAAACTGGACAGCAGCGTCAAACTCCTTCTTACCGATGCCAGGATAGGCAACTGTCCGAGGTCGGCCCTTCTGTTCGGGAGCAGCCACCCGCAGACTACGTCAGACATCTTTTCCACGGGCTATACAGAGAGTTTCGGCACGCTTGACAGCCTTACCCTCTATCAGATGGAAAACATAGGAGGAAAACGGGAAGATCCCAGGGGACAGCTCTGCTCCTATGTGGAAATCCGGGCCGAATACTATTCCAACCTGTACTACACAAAACCAGGAGAATATCTGAAATACCGATTCTATCTGATGGATGACGGGAAATACAATGTGGAAAGGAACGCCAGTTATCGCTATGTGATTACACCTGAAGGAACGGGGCTTAACTCCGAGGACAGTTGGAAGACAGACAAAAGCGCCCTGGAGAAATACACCAGGGGGACGCTTACCCTGCATCCTTCCAGTTACATAAGAGGAGACATAGGTGAAAAGATACACGTCTGGTGCGAAGTCTATCCACCCCAGACGCCGTTCGATCCCGGGCTTGAAGACCTCGAGGAAGAAAAAAAGAACGGAATCTGGGATTATGAACTTGACGGGGATAAAAAAGGAGTAACCCTGACCCTTAAGAAACCGGGCACGGGGTTACTCTATATGGAAGCGGGCGAACCGGTAAACGACGGTGCCCTTGTAGTGGTGGAGGTTAATCTCCAAAAATCAGATTCATGATGGTATCGGTTGCGCCCTTGTTCTCGGCGCAGTAGGCTGCAGCCTTCCTGCTGGCATCCTCAAGGAAAGCGCTGTCTGACACGAGCCTGTCATACCAGGTTTCGAACTCTGCAGCATTCTTGAATGAGGCTCCGGCTCCCATCTCCATAAGATCCACAAAGTGAAGGTCTCTCTGATACTGAGGACCCATTCCTACAGGAAGTCCGTAAACGGCCGGCTCGATGACACTGTGAGGCATATTGATGAAACCGCCGCCAATGTATGAAGCGAAGCCGTAACGGTAAACCCTTGCAAGAAGTCCCACCTTGTTAATGACAAGAATCTGTGCGGATTCGAGCGCAGCGTCATCCGGATTTGTCTCGGTATAGATTACACACCCGTGCTTTGCCTCAGCCTTGATATGGAGCACCGGCTCCGGGAAAAGCTCGTGAGGGATGAAGAGGAACTTCATCTCCGGATGCTTGGCAGCAGTTGCAAGTACTATATCGTCGTCTCCTTCGCAGGTACTGCCGGCAATGAATACCTTCTTTCCGCACGCCCATTTTTCCACGATAGGATCCGTCCAAGGCTCATTGGCAATATCAAGGACCCTGTCGAAACGTGCGTCTCCCACCTTGACTGCGGCGCTTGCGCCGATGCCGTGAAGGATTTCTTCCGTCACTGCATCCTTGACGATGATTCTCTTGTAACAGGTCTTGAAAAGGGCCCTGTGAAGGAAGCCGTACCACTTCAGGTATGGTGAAGAAGGAAGAATCCTGACAGACATCACATAGGTATCGATCTTCCTTTCACGAAGCTGCGTAAGGTAATTGTACCAGTACTCGCCGAGGGTGAAGATGGCCTTCTTCGGGCGGACGATGTCAAGGAACCTGCGGACGTTACGGCTGTTGTCCATCGGAAGATAGAAAACCCAGTCCACACTCTTATATGTCTTTCTCATCTCATAACCGGCCGGAGAGAAGAAGGTCAGGAGAATCTTTGCATCGGGATAACGCTTTCTGGTCTCGTCGATAATAGGACGGCCCTCCTCAAAATCCCCGTATGAGGAAGTGTGGAACCAGATGATATCCTTTTCCTTGCCGCAAGCCTGCTCGATTCTGTCAAGAAGCCCCTTACGGCCATCCACAAAGAGTTTTACCTTTGGATTCCAAAGCGCAACGATCCTGGCGGCGAACATTGCCACCTGCATTACGATGTTGTAAAAGAAACGTACCATATCTAAAGTTTTTTCAGGTATTCAGCTGTAATTGTGTTTCCCTCGGCTATCATCTGCTCAGGGGTTCCGGCAAAGACTACTTCTCCTCCGCCGTCTCCGGCCTCAGGTCCGAGGTCTATCACCCAGTCCGCAGCCTTGATCACGTCCAGGTTGTGTTCCACTACGATGACGCTGTGGCCCTTGGAAATCAGGACATCGAAGGCCCTGAGCAATTTTTCCACATCATAGAAATGAAGGCCCGTCGTAGGCTCGTCAAAGAGGAAGAGGATTCTTTCTCCACGGGACCTGTCAGAATTGTCATTCATCGAAAGGAAATAGGCAAGCTTGATTCTCTGGCTCTCTCCTCCCGAAAGGGTGCTGCTGCTCTGGCCGAGTTTGATATAGGACAGTCCTACATCCACAAGTGGCTGGAGTTTACGGGCTATGGACTTTGCCAGTTCGTCCTCCTGGTATCCGAAGAAACAGATAGCCTCTTCTATGCTCATATCCAGGATATCGTCAATGTTCTTGCCCTTGTAACGGACCTCCAGGATATCCGGCTTGAACCTCTTTCCGCCACAGGCTTCGCAGACCATGGTAACATCAGCCATGAACTGCATCTCTATCTTCACAACGCCTTCTCCCTGGCACTCCGGGCATCGTCCTCCGTCCTGATTGAACGAGAAGAACGACGGAGTGTAACCGTTGATCTTTGCGTATTGCTGAAGTGAAAGAAGCTTACGGATATCGTCATAAACCTTGAGGTAAGTTACCGCATTGCTTCGGGAACTCTTTCCAATCGGATTCTGGTCCACATACTCAACGCGGGAGATTCTGTCTATGTTGCCGGACAAGCCCTTGAAGGTTCCCGGGAGGTCTCCGGACTCGTTAATCTTGCGGTTGAGGGCAGGATAGAGAATATCTCCGACAAGGGAACTCTTGCCGGATCCGCTCACTCCGGTAACCGCAGTAAGCGTTCCCAGAGGGAAGACTACGTCAATATCCTTGAGATTGTGTTCCATGGCGCCATTGACCTTAATGGAATATGTCCACGGATGCTTTTTCCTGGTATATCTAGGAACCGCTCCGGTAAGATAACGGAGGGTGATTGATTTCTGTACGGAATCAGAGTCCGGCTCGGATGGGAGCTTACCCTGGAATACAACGTTACCGCCGTCCACTCCGGCCTTTGGTCCCATATCTATAAGGACGTCAGCCGCCCTCATTATCTCTTCATCGTGTTCCACCACCACGACTGTATTGCCGAGGTCGCGGAGTCTTTCAAGCACTCCTATGAGTCTGCGCGTATCGCGCGGATGCAGGCCGATGCTCGGCTCGTCCAGGATATACATCGACCCCACAAGCGA
>CADBMK010000024.1 GCA_902795785.1 uncultured Bacteroidia bacterium
AAATGCTTCCGACCGTGTTCCACGCTTCAGCACGTGCCCTCGCAAGCTCAGCCCTTTCAATCTTCGGAGACCATCAGGACGTCATGGCCTGCCGTCAGACAGGTTTTGCGATGCTCGCTTCAGGATCAGTTCAGGAAGCTCAGGACCTTGCTGCTGTAGCACATCTTGCCACCATCAAGTCCAGCATTCCTTTCCTCCACTTCTTCGACGGTTTCCGTACATCACACGAAATCCAGAAGATTGAGGCAATCGACGAGGAGGACCTCAAGGGTCTCGTAAGCAAGAAGAGCCTCGCAGCCTTCCGCAAGCGCGCCCTCAATCCTGATTCCCCTGTAACCCGCGGTACAGCACAGAACGGAGACGTTTACTTCCAGGCTGTTGAAAGCAGGAACCAGTTCTATGACGCCGTTCCTGACATCGTTGCCCGCTACATGGGTGAACTCGCAGAGATCACCGGACGTGACCATCGTCCTTTCGAATATTACGGAGCCGAGAATGCGGAGAACATCATCGTTGCGATGGGTTCAGTCACCGAGACAATCAAGGAGACCATCGACTATCTCGCAAAGCACGGCCGCAAGGTGGGTCTTATCACCGTTCACCTCTACCGTCCGTTCTCAGAGAAGTACTTCTTCAACGTGCTTCCTAAGAGCGTGAAGAAAATTGCAGTCCTCGACAGGACAAAGGAGCCTGGTTCACTCGGAGAGCCTCTCTACCTCGATGTCAAGACAATGTTCCAGGGAAAGGAGCAGAACCCTGTCATCGTAGGCGGACGCTACGGTCTCTCTTCAAAGGACACAACTCCTGCACAGATCATCGCGGTTTATGACAACCTCGAGCTCAAGGAGCCTAAGAACGGCTTCACAATCGGTATCGTGGATGACGTGACATTCAAGAGCCTCGCCATCAAGAGTGAGATTTCAATCGTTAAGCCGGGCACCACAGAGTGTAAGTTCTACGGACTCGGTTCAGACGGTACCGTCGGTGCAAACAAGAACACCATCAAGATTATCGGTTCACACACAGACAAATACTGTCAGGGATACTTCGACTACGATTCAAAGAAATCAGGCGGATACACCTGTTCACACCTTCGTTTCGGAGACGTTCCTATCAAGGCTCCATACCTTGTATCAACCCCTGACTTCGTTGCCTGCCATGTTCCTTCATACCTTCACAAGTATGACGTCCTCAAGGGCATCAAGGACGGCGGAAGCCTCCTTCTGAACTCTCTTTGGGACGAGAAGGAAACCCTCGAGAAGATTCCTGACAATGTAAAGGGCACTATCGCCCGCAAGCATGTCAAACTCTATATCATCAACGCAACCAAGATTGCGGCTGAAATCGGTCTCGGCGGACGTACCAACACCATCCTCCAGAGCGCATTCTTCCGCATCGCCAACATCATCCCTGTAGAGGATGCTGTCAAGTTCATGAAAGACGCAGCCCTCAAGAGCTACGGCAAGAAGGGTGAGTCCGTTGTCAACATGAACTATGCAGCCATCGACCGCGGAGGCGAATACATCGAGGTCAAGTACCCTGCCGAGTGGGCTGAGATCAAGACAAAGTTCGAGGTTCCTGGCAAGGACCGACTCGCTCCTTCATTCGTTAAGAACATCGCTGACGTTGTAAACTCACAGCTCGGAGACACTCTTCCTGTCAGCACCTTCGTCAACTATGCAGACGGTACGATGCCTGCAGGCACAGCGGCATTCGAAAAGCGCGGCGTAGCGGTCAACGTTCCTGAGTGGAACCCTGAGACCTGTATCCAGTGTAACTCCTGCGCATTCGTCTGCCCTCACGCAGCCATCCGTCCGTTCCTTCTTACAGACGACGAGGCAGCCAAGGCTCCTAAGGGCGCAAAGATTGCCCAGGGCAAGGCAAACCTCAAGGACTACAAGTTTGCAATGTCCATCAGCGTAGCTGACTGTACCGGTTGCGGCAACTGTACGGACGTCTGCCCTACCAAGCCTGAGAAGTCTCTCAAGATGGTTAACGCAGAGTCACAGGAGAAGGAGCAGGAAGCATTCGACTACTTCAACGCAAAAGTCGGCTACAAGGAGAACATCGTTGACAAGACAGCAAACGTCAAGAACGCTCAGTTCGCACAGCCTCTCTTCGAATACTCAGGAGCCTGCGCAGGTTGCGGTGAGACACCTTATATCAAGAATATCACACAGCTCTTCGGTGACCATATGATGATTGCAAACGCTACCGGATGTTCATCAATCTACGGTGCGTCATTCCCTGCATCACCATACTGCAAGAACGACAAGGGCCACGGTCCGGCCTGGGCAAACTCACTCTTCGAGGACTTCTGCGAGTTCGGTCTCGGTATGAAGCTCGGCTCAGACAGGGCACGCGCTACCGTTCAGAACCTCATGCTCAAGGGTCTCGAGTGCTCTTGCTGCACGGACGAGATGAAGGCACTTTACACAAAGTGGCTTGAGAACAAGGACGACGCCAAGATTACACGCGAGGTTTCAGACGCTCTCGAACCGCTCATCACAAAGTGCGACTGCGACGTATGCAAGGGTCTCGTTGAGTACAAGCCATTCATCGCCGCAAGGTCACAGTGGATCTTCGGTGGTGACGGTGCAAGCTACGATATCGGATACGGCGGACTCGACCACGTACTCGCAAGCGGCGAGAATGTCAACGTCCTCGTCCTCGATACCGAGGTTTACTCTAATACCGGCGGACAGTCTTCTAAGTCAACGCCTGTCGGAGCCATCGCCAAGTTCGCAGCCTCAGGAAAGAAGATCCGCAAGAAGGACCTCGGAATGATGGCAATGAGCTATGGATATGTTTATGTGGCTCAGGTGGCAATGGGTGCGAACCCTGCACAGTACCTCAAGACAATCAAGGAGGCTGAGGCATACGACGGACCTTCACTCATCATCGCTTACGCTCCATGTATCAACCACGGTCTGAAGGCCGGCATGGGACTCAGCCAGAGAGAGGAGAAGCTCGCAGTCGAGTGCGGCTACTGGCATCTCTACAGGTTCAACCCAGATCTTGAGGCAGAAGGAAAGAATCCGTTCACACTTGATTCAAAGGAACCGGACTGGAGCAAGTTCCAGGACTTCCTTAAGGGCGAGGTACGATTCGCTTCTCTCTACAAGCTCTTCCCTGACAAGGCTCAAGAGCTTCTTGACAAGACTGAAGAATTCGCAAAGGTACGTCTCAACACTTATAAGAGACTTGCCGCAAATGAACAGTAAAATGACAAAAAGACTTATACTCTCTGCAATATTGGGTGCCACTCTGGCATCCAATTTTGCATTAGGGCAGACCGTAGAGGAAAAGCTTGAAAGGCTCAGCAAAATAGGCTCGGACCTCAAGCCGTCCCAGACCGTCCTTCTCTATCCGGAAGGCATCCAGGCAGCCCTGAAATCAGGCAAAGGCCTGAACCCGGTAATCGGTAACGGATACGGCGACGGCGAGGCCGAAGAGTGTGATGAAGAAGCACGCAAGGACGGCTTCATCCGCAATGTCTCAGACAGCGCCAGGATTGACCTCTACTTCCCTGAGAAGCCAAACGGACAGATGATAATCTCCACCCCGGGCGGAAGCTACAAAGGGCTTTCATCCTGGAACGAGGGTGTATACGTTGCAGAATGGATGCTCAAAAGGGGCATCACCGTGGGAGTAGTGAAATACCGTCTTCCTAACGGTCACTGGGAGGTTCCTCTTACAGACGTCCAGAACGCATTCCGATACTGCAGGGCCCACGCCGCAGAATGGGGCGTAAACCAGATCGGAGTCATTGGATTCTCAGCAGGAGGACACCTTGCCACTACAGTTGAGACCATGTTCGTGGACAGCATTACAAGGCCTGATTTCGCCGTGGTCATCTACCCGGTAGTAACCTTCGAAAACGGAATCACCCACGAGAATACAAGGGGAAACCTGATTGGTTTTGACAGCACGGCCGTAGGTTATGCCCAGCTTAAAAAGAGGTATTCTTCGGAAAATAATGTAACTTCACAGACACCTCCCACTTTCATAGCCCTCAGTTCAGACGACGAACTGGTTCCGGCCGAGAACAGCCTTCGCTTTGCGAAAGCCCTCGTTGACGCCGGAGTAAGCGTGGAACTTCACATGTATCCTCAGGGAAAGCACGGCTGGGGTTTTCAAGACAGCGAGATTGCCAAAAAGGCCGGTAAGAAGGACAAACTAGGCAAATGCAGGGAGAACTTCTCCCAGGCCCTGGAAACATGGCTTAAGAGAGTCAGGAAGAACGCAAAGTAATAATGACGGAAGATTTCAGGTTAAAGGTTTTCGTTGAAGTTGCCAGGCTTGGCAACTTCACAAAGGCTGCGGGAGTGCTTGGCGTAAGCCAGCCTGCCGTAAGCGCCAACATAGCGGAACTTGAGAAAGATCTCGGAGCGGAACTGTTCAACAGAGACCGTTCCGGGGTCACTCTCACTCCCGCAGGCAAAGCCTTCCTGGAATACGCCGGAAGAATCCTTCACTGGTACGGAGCGGCAGGTAACCTGTTCAAAAAAACTCCGTTCACAAGGGTTCTCCACATAAAAGCGGATTCGGCAGTCAAAGACGGTCTTCTTCCTCAGGCCCTGGCAAAAATCTCGGGAACCCACCCGGACGCCATTTTCGAAACGGTTGAAGCGGATGCCGACGTCAGTATTACGGTTGCCCCCAGAAAAGACAATATGTCTTTGGAAGAGGGTTGTACCCTGATTGGCGTCCTTCCTGCAATAGCCATTGCAAAAGGCGGCTGCGAGGACATCGAAGGCCACAAGGTGGCATCCTGGGCGGGCTACAGAAGCCTTCTCCCTCCGGATATATACTCTGAAGTCATCTTCCAGACCGACTCAACCCAGGCAATAATTGAAATGGTGGATTCCATTCCCGGACTGTTGGGAATCATTCCTGCAGGAAAGAAACTTCCGGAAGGGATTGAAGTCATACCGGTACCGATGCCCCACCTGACACTTGACGTCACGTTCTCGGGCAAACAGTCCCCTATGGCTGACCTTCTTCGTTCGACTTTGGAAAACCTGCTCCGCCGATAGGCTGGCAGAAAAAAGAAGAGCGGAAAACGGGATTCGAACCCGCGACCCTCAGCTTGGGAAGCTGATGCTCTACCAACTGAGCTATTTCCGCATAAAACGTTGGTGCAATTGCATTGATTGCGAACACAAATATAACAATAATATAGTAATGAAAATAGATTTCAACTCAATCGAAGAAAAGAAAATCGATAATTTCAAAGGCGGTGAAAAATCTTATGCAGTGAAGATGTTCACCGACCCTATGATCAAGATAATGAAGGGACGCCTCATCCCTGGAGCATCTATCGGACTCCACACCCACGACACCAGCTGCGAGGTATTCTTCTTCAAATCAGGACACGGATACGTCCTCTTCGACGGACAGAGGATAGACGTCGGCCCAGGAGACGTCCACTACTGCCCTAAAGGTCACCAGCACACACTCATCAACGATGCCGCTTCCACCGAAGACCTGATCTTCGACGCAGTGGTTCCGGAGCAATAAAAAAAGAGCGGTTGACAATGAATCAACCGCTCTTAAATTTTCTATCCGAAGATTATTCTGCTGGAGAGATAGCTCCCATTGGACAAGCGTTAGCGCAAGTACCGCAGTCTACGCAGACATTAGGATCGATCTTGTAAACATCGCCCTCTGAGATAGCGCCTGTAGGGCACTCACCCATACATGTACCGCAAGCGACGCAAGTATCTTCTGAAATTTTGTAAGCCATAATAGATCTATTTTTTAAGTTATTACTCCAGGGCTGTTCAAACCCTGAGATTGAAACAAAAATACATCAAGAAAATTAATTTGACAAATTTGGCATAGTATTTTCGTACTTTTGTAGTTGTTATGAAAAACGCTCTTAGACACATACTTGTCATTGCTTTTCTCACAGTCTGTCATATTGGCCTTGGACAGGGAAAAGGCAACGTGTTCGGAGGCTGTGTGGAGGCAGACAAGGTCATCTACGACTTTGGAGACGTCCTCGTGGACAGCGGTCCGCTTACGGCTACATTTACCCTGAAGAACGTGGGCAAGGCGCCGTTTGTCATCTATCAGGTGGTTAGTTCCTGCGGATGCACCGAGGCAAAATGGACAAAAGAACCCGTTCAGCCGGGAAAAAGCGGAGAGGTCATAGGAATCTATTCCAACGACGAGGGGCCATTCCCGTTTGACAAGACCCTCTCAGTATATACAAGCGTACAGAAGATGCCGATTGTGCTCCGCCTAAGGGGCGTTGCAAGGAAGAAGCAGGTGCCGCTCAGGGAAAGTTATCCGGTGCAGTTCGGTCCCCTGGGCTTCAGACAGAGTAACATAAAGGGCGGAAATCTGAGTCAGGACGAGCAGAAAAGCGGTTCATTCCTCGTTGCCAACACATCAGGCAAACCTATCAAGGTGAGTTTCGAGAACGTCAGCCCGGGCCTGAAAGTCAGCCTTCAGAAGTCTGTCATACCGGCGGGCAGCACAACCACCCTCAACTACACCATCACGGCTTCCCGCGAGAGATGGGGCAAGAACTGGTATAGTTTTACCCCTGTCGTTGACGGGAAAAGGTTCAGCGGCAAGAGCATCTCAATCTATGCCTACACAAAGGAGAACTTCGCATCCTGGGATGAAGCCCGCAGAAAAAACGGCTCACTTCCGGTATTCGAAGGAGGAGCCACATACGAATTCGGCCAGAAAAAACCAGGAGCCAGGTTCGATGCCACCTTCACCTTCAAGAACACGGGCAAATCTGATTTCAAAGTCTATAAAGTGGACTGCGAAAACAGCGCTGCCAAAGTGGGAAAGGCAGCCGTACCTGTTGTAAAGCCAGGCTCAAACGGCTCATTCAAAATCCACGTGGATACTGCAGGGCTCCCGAAGGGAGAAACCTGCCTGATTATAATGCTTACCACAAATTCACCAAGCAGACCTATCATAAACTTATTCATCACAGGATACATCATCTAATGACCGAAATATTGATTGAAACACTCAGAACGGCTGTACTTGTAACCGGTCTGGTTATCATACTGATGATGATTGTCGAATCCTTCGACATCACAAGCAGCGGCAGGATAACTTCATGGCTCCAGAGCAAGGGCCTCTTCCAGACAATAATGTCAGGAGTATTCGGTTCCACGCCAGGCTGCGTCGGCGGCATAGCCTCCGTGTCAATGTACACAAGAGGCCTGATTTCATTCGGCGCACTCCTGGCAATGATGATAGCCACTGTAGGAGACGAAGCCTTCCTGATGCTGACCATAATGCCGGTCAAGGCTACGCTTCTTTTTCTCCTTCTCCTGGTAATGGGAATCGTTGTGGGGATAATCTACGACAAGGTGGTCAGGAAAAACACTCTTGAGCCAAGACCGGAGTCCTGCAAGTCAACCGAGGAGCAGAAGTCAGGAGTAACCTTCGGATGGATAAGATGGAAACTTGTCATTGCCGTTGTTGTCTTCCTTGTAGCCCTTCTTTCGGGTTTCCTTGAGCCAGACGAGCACGAAATGGCGCACAACCACGCCCAGGCTCTCCCTGGACTTAACGAGGAAAGCCTTTATTGGCTCGTAGCAGGCCTTAGCGCAATCGTTCTCACCACACTTGTGGTAAGTTCCGACGCCATTGTAGAGAAACGCCTGTACAGGGATATTCTCTGCCACCACGCGCCGATGATCTTTGTCTGGACATTCGGAGTACTTCTTCTTACAGAGGTTCTCTTCCATTTTGCTGATCCTACCCAGTGGATTAGGGACAATAAATACACGATGGTAGTAATAGCGGCCCTGATGGGAATAATCCCCACTTCCGGCCCGCATATGATTCTTGTAACCCTCTTTGCTTCCGGGGTGCTTCCTTTCCCTGTCCTTCTGGCCAATTCAATCGTACAGGACGGCCACGCGTCTTTGCCCCTTCTGGCAGAGAACCGCCGTATATGGTTGAAGGCCAAGACAATCAAATTTGTCCTGGCCCTCGTCATATGTTTTGTATGGTTGCTGTTTTACTAGTGGTCGTAAACCTCGTAAGGAGAGTTGTTGCTCTTGAATTCCGGAACAATCTTCTTCATAAGCTTTACCATTGACGGGATATCAACCGCAGCGGCAAGTTCCTCAAGCCTGAGGTTGTCCGCTTTTGCCTCCTCATATCCATACTCACGAACCTTTGCCACACGGATTCTCTCGTGAGAGGTAGGAACTGTAGTCTCGGCATTGCTGAGCACCTCTTCATACAGCTTTTCACCCGGACGGAGTCCCGTATACTCAATCTTGATATCCTTGTCAGGCTCCAGACCGGCGAGTTTGATCATCCTTCGGGCAAGACAGTCAATCTTAACAGGTTTGCCCATATCGAACACGAAAATCTGGTTACCCTTGGTCATCGTTGCTGCCTCCATTACAAGACGGCAGGCCTCCGGGATGGTCATAAAGAACCGGATTATATCAGGATGGGTGACGGTAACAGGTCCGCCTTTTTCAATCTGCTCGCGGAAACGCGGAATAACCGAACCGTTGGATCCAAGTACATTTCCAAATCTTGTCGTAACGAAACGTGTGACAGGATGGTCAACAACCGAGCCTTCCGGCATCTGATATGTGCCGCTCTCGATTGAAAGACCCAGAGACTGGACATAAATCTCGGCAAGACGCTTGGTACATCCCATAATATTTGTAGGGTTGACAGCCTTGTCGGTTGAAATCATCACCATCTTCTCCACTCCGTAACGGATGCAGGCGTCGGCAAGGTTACGTGAACCGGCCACATTGACCATTACAGCCTCGCAAGGGTTCTCCTCCATAAGAGGGACATGCTTGTATGCGGCAGCATGGAATACGACCTGTGGCCTGTAATTACGGAATGCAAAATCAAGACGGGCTTTCTGTACTACATTGCCTATGACCGGAACGAAATCCAGGTCAGGGAACTTCTCATCGAGTTCAAGGCGGAGATTGTGCATAGGAGTCTCGGCATTGTCAAACAGGACGATGCGCTTCACTCCGAAGGTTGCAAGCTGACGCACGAGTTCACTTCCAATGGAGCCTGCGGCGCCCGTGACCATGATGACCTTATCGTGGAAATTCTCCTTAATGGCCTCCATGTTGAGTTTAATCTCCTCCCTACCAAGAAGGTCCTCTATCTTGACCTCTCGAATGCCTCCGGCGTTTACGACTTTGTCATTCTCAACGAAAGATTCGATTGAAGGAATCATGAGGACTTTAATGCCATTGTCAAGACAAACCCTCACAAGGCCGTTCTTCTCGGAATATATATCGTTCTTATGTACGAAGATGAGTCCTCCCACGGACTTTGTCTTGCACATCTCGACAAACGCTTCCGAAGTATCGAAATGATACACAGGCTTGTCCAAAAGGTAAGCTCCGACAGCCACGTTCTGCTTTGAAATGAAACCAGATATCCTGTAACTCTTTGAATTAAGGGACCTGGTCACAAGAGACGATGCTGCTCCTCCGGTACCATAGACGAATACGTTCAATAACTTCTCCGAATCAATCACCCTGCCTCTGATGAAATCATAGACCATAATCATGGCAAGCCTGTATGAGAACAGCAGGAAGATGGTAAGGACAAAGTCAAAGCCGGCAAGGACGAAATCGTACCATATCGAAGACCTTGTCGAAGCCATGTAAACCCAGAAAATCAGGTCCTTCACGCTTGATGAAAGGATGAATCGCAACATATCCCTGATGGAAGTGTGGCGGATCACCACCCTGTAAGTCCTGAAGATGATATGTCCGACAGCCGAGCCAAAGGCCGCGACTATTGCAACACTGATTGAATAAACGAGGGTTATATCCCTCGCAAACATCAGCGATGCCACGGCGATACTTATCACCGAGGCAAAGGTTGATACGGCTATATCAAGGCCGAAAATTAATCTGGGGCTTATAAAGCGTGTTAGATATCTGGATAATCTAAAGGCCATATTTTATTCTACTTAATTCAAATGTACAAAAAAACATCGAATCAACCAGAACGAAGTTAGATTTCCTGAACCTTTCTATGCCAGTTGAGGATAGGAAGAAGGAACGATATCACAGCCGCTCCAAGCCAGAACCAGCTCACGTACGTGAAATCGTGCCTGGTCACAGTCTCCCCTATTTCATTCACAACCTGATATGTATGTCCGTCAAGAAGGATACCGGTGATGACGTTCTGGATACCGGCAGCCGCATAAGAAGCAAGCCCGACAATTCCGAGAGCCGCTCCGGTAGCCTTGCGCGGAACGATGTCAATGGCCATCAGACCTCCGATGAAACTGATAAGCACTCCGATTGCTATACCGAAGAGGACCATTGAAAGAATAACCACAACCTTGCTGCCGCCTCCGAAGAGGAACAGCCAGAGAGCGATGGACTCAAGGATGCCTGCCGCAAATGCAGGATACTTCCTGTCGCCCTTGAAGACCTTGTCGGAGAGCCAGCCGGAAACCACGGTTCCGATGATTCCGAATACAGGGTTGATACCCACGATGGATGCAGCCTCACCGAGGCTGTATCCCCTGACTTCCTGAAGGAAAATGGTACCCCATTCGTTAATGGCGTATCTTGACATGTACATAAAGGCGCTGGCAAGAGCGAGGATCCAAACGCCAGGGTTACGGATTACCGCCGCCTGAAGTTTCTTGGTATCGTCGGCAGATTCGGCTTTAGCCTCGGCAGGCTTCTCACCGGAAAGTTCCTCAACGGAAGGAAGTCCCTTGCTTTCAGGTGTATCGTGAAGCCAGAAGAGGATAAGCAGTACTCCCAAGGCGCCGGCAAGGGCGGCTCCGAAGAAGCCCCATTTCCATCCGAAAGCGGCCACGAGCGAGCCCACGAATATGAACGAAAGGCCCTCACCTATATTGTGTGAAGCGCTGAAAAAACCATAGAATGTACCGCGTATCTTGAGCGGGAACCATCTTGAAAGACCGATGATTGCAGGCGGAGCGCCCATTGACTGTGCCCAGCCGTTGATTCCCCACATAATTGCAAAGCAGGTGAAGATAAGAGCCGACGAGAATCCGGCATTGACGGCAGATGCGCCAAGCACACCCATAAGCATGTTCATGACGGCTGAAACGAGAAGTCCGGTAGCCATGAATCTCTTGATGTTGCTGCTGTCACAAAGGAAGCCGTTGACAAATTTACCTATGGCGTATGCCCAGTAAAGGCAGGCTCCGATAATACCGAGCTGGGTTGCATTGAGAAGACCCACATCGATAAGAGGCTGCTTCATCACGCCCATTGAAAGGCGGCATACATAATATAGCGCATATCCAAACGTTCCTGCAAGGAAGACCTGGAAACGCTTTCTTTTCCAGACACTTATAACATTGTCAGCATCTACTTTCCCAACTGATGGAGAACTGATTCTAAAGAAGTTTAAGATAGAGGTACTCATTGATTAGATAAGGTGGTTACAGCGATTAGGTTGAAAATGTGTTATTATAAAAAAAGAGGTCATATAAAGATATGACCTCTTCATAATCAGTGGAGATATAGAGATTCGAACTCTAGACCCCCTGCTTGCAAAGCAGGTGCTCTACCAACTGAGCTATACCCCCGATTGCGGATGCAAATATAAGTTAATTCGCTCCTTACTTCCAAATTTATTTTTCAAAAAGTGAGGAAGTAAAATCCACAAATGAATTCCAGTCATAATATGGCCAGCTGTCCGTCCGGACAGGAAGCCTCGCTTCCCTGCCATTGAGAAGAACCTTAAAGAGAACCTTGTCAGCCTTCCTGCTGCGATAGAAGACAAACTGAAGGTTAGCTCCCATCGGAACCTCATGAAGCTGACACCAGACAGGGATATCCTCAGGATTCTTGACATCGTGGCCAAAACCGTTCACGTCAAGGGTCATAAGCAGAGGAAGGAACGTGTAGTCGTGTCCAAAACGGAGATCCGCACCCTTCTCTCCGCTCTTAATGCGTTCCTGTGCCTTTGATATGATATCCTTTACTATTGGCGCATATCCAAGATGGGTAGGCCAGGCCTGAGCATAGAACTGGAAGGCGTCAATCTTCCAAAGGGCGATTCTCTCGTCAAGGGTGAAGATGTCGTTGAACACAAGGTCGGTGTCAAGGCTCGGCATGCCCGCGGCAAAGAAATAAAGATATGAGACAAAGTCCCAGCCATTCTTGTCGATATCCTCCACTGCCTGTTCAGGATGTACGAAGAGGCGGCCCATAATGGCCCTCCAGTCAACAGTTTTCTCAATATACTGTTCCCAGGTCATGTCAAAGCTGACCGGGGTACGCCTGTAACTCTGGTCAAGGAAAGGATTGCGTTTGTCAAGAGGCAGAATAGCGGGAAGGAAGCATACGCCGAAATTCTCAAATATGTCAAGTTTGGGATTGCACTCCTTGAGTCCCAGGCAAAAAGATGACATGGTCATCACGCACCTTGTGGATGTGCTGGTCCAGGAACGGACCATAGCATCATCAGTAAAGACGGAAGGGAAATTGGCATACATCCTCCTGGCCAGGCCCTGCTGCTGCTCCCAGCCCTTGCGGGAAAGGTCTCCCACGCGGTATTTCACAGACGGATAAAGGCTCTCGAACTTCTCCCTGAAAGATGCTCCCAGCGGAGTGAGATTCTCATTATCCGCGGCCTCCCCGAATACATTGTGGAGTCTATCGTAGATATCGCTCTGCCAGGCATAACGGGCGCCGTGACGGCCATAGTGGCTGACATAGAAAGGCTCATAGCCCTTGGGGGCAGGAGTAAGCTGAACCGGTCCCGTAGGACAGAGGTAATCCGTAGCATCAAGATACTCCCTGTGGTCTTTGAGCTGATCCAGGACATCATACTGCTGCGCAAACGCTGCGCGGCCTGCAAGCAGTAATAATAGAATGATTAAAATCTTTCTCATTGAAGATTATTTTGTTTGTTGATGCTGTTTTCTCCATTCGCTCGGAGAACAGCCGTAAATCTGTTTGAAACGTCTTGAAATGCTTTTGGTATCGCTCTCTCCGAACGACAGGGCGATTTCCACCACCTGCTCGTCCGTGTCTGTCAGCATTTCGGCAAAATGCCTGATCCTGAGGTCGGTGATATACTGATACACGCCTTTGCCTGTCACAGCCCTGAAGCGCCTTTCCAGAAGCCTTCTGGAAAGGGCTACCTCATCTATCACATCGTTGACGGATATCTTTTTCAGATAGTTCTTATGAATGAACTGAACCGCCTTCTGAATACGGGCGTCCTCCGTGGCGAAGACCGCCGTCGACATTCGGCCGACAATCTTGACCGGCTTCATCACCACGTCCTGAGGAAGCGCGTCCGGGTTGGTCACCAGATTCTCTATCAGTTCAGCCGTCCTGTAGCCTCCGTCCTCGATATCCACGAAGATGCTGGAAAGAGTGGTACTTCCAAGGTTGCACAGGAGTTCGTCGTTATCCACGCCTATGACAGACACCTGTTCCGGAATCTTGATTCCCTCGGCGTGGCAGGCCTCGATAAGATTGTTACCCTGATTATCGTCGCAGGCCATGATGCCGATAGGTTTAGGAATGATTCTCAGCCATTCGCTGAGGCTCTCCCTTTCATAGTACCATAGGTGGTCGATATCCTGAAGGTTATATGAATAGAAATTATCCCTGAAGCCGGAAGACACCACCTCCTGTCTGAACCCCTCACACCGTTCATCGGACCAGCAGACGGAATTGTATCCGAAGAAACCGAAGTTGCGGAAACCGTGGTCGATGAAAAACCTGGCCGCCATACGACCGGTTCCGATATAGTCCGCGGTAATGTTTGGAATGGACTTGAATTTCTTCTTGAAATCCTGCGCCACGCAGACGATGCCGTTAAGACCGAACAGACTTATGTCATCCGTTTCCTCGAACTGTCCGATAACGGCATCGGCACCCCAGTCCTTAGCCCACCGCACCACTCCGGGGATTCCGATCATCTGCTTGAAAGCAGGAGGCATACGGCACACAGCCCACTGTTCCTTGCGGCGTGAATACCGTACTATTCCCTGAAGGAGCTTTGAAGCGAAGGACTCAGTAAAGTCCGTTATGAGGAGAACGTGAAGCATATTCTAATGACGGTGATAAGATATTCCCAGACTCTCGTAGTATGGATACTCGTTATTCACGATTATGCTGAAGAACTTGTTGAAGCCTGAGACAAATTCAGGATCGTCCGCAGAGGTGGTTCCAGCCCAGGAAGGATTTGCGTTCCAGCCACGCTCGAACACGCCCAGAGTCTTAGGGAACACATAATAGGTAACGTGGTCGAAGTTTCGGATTGTCTCAGTCCAGAGATGTGTCTCCACGCCGATAATATTCTTCTTTGACTCGGCCGTAAGCTGAGGCTTTCCTTCATCCGACGAGGTCAGGTCCACAGGCTTACCGCCGTCGTCCCAGCGTACTGAACGGTAGATATCGTAAGGCTGGAGCGAGTAGCTCCTGCGCTCGTCCACGAATCCGGCCCATGAATGGCCGCGCTCGGTTCTGTCTGAGTTGTACGCAAGGTCAAGATAGCAGTTTGGCGCAATTGAGACCACAACCGGGATGTCCTGCGCGGCAAATGTGTAAGGAAGTACGTCACGGCCGTGTGACACGGTCCAGAGATTTGCTTCGGCAAGACTCTTTCTAAGACGGGCAAATGTTTCCGGAGCGATATGCTGACACACTTCCTGCCAACCGGCAATCTTCACTCCGCGCTCCTCGGCGATATCAAGGACGCGGTTGAGGAAATAATCGTTCAGATATTCGATGTCATCCGTACCGGCCTCCTCAAGGATTTTCCTGCAGGCAGGAGAACCCGTCCAGGCTCCGTGAGGCACTTCGTCACCGCCTATATGGATGGCAGGCAGCGGAACGCAGGCCTCTGCATAATAGGAGATGAGGGCGTCAAATACGGTTTCAATGAACTTATAAGTAGAAGGGAGGGCCACATTTATGGCATTGTCGTCATAATCCTGGACCGAATTGTACCTGGATGTATCGGCAGCCTCCGAAAGCAGGCATGAGGTATCCCCAGTCTTTGCCGCGCGCACTTCCATAGACTTAATGGCGGCGCGTGAATGGCCAGGAAGGTCGAACTCAGGAATCACCCTTATATGACGCTCGTGCGCATAGCGGAGAATCTCCACAAAGTCGGCATGGGTATAGTATCCATTGGCCGAAGACTTGTCGTCACGGCTGGCAGCGATGGTATATGTTGGCTGCAGCCCTTCAGGCTCGGAAATGGTTCCATCCGCGTTCAGCACAGGTATGCAGCGGAAAGCGCCATACTGAGTCAGCTCAGGAAGGGAATCG
>CADBMK010000025.1 GCA_902795785.1 uncultured Bacteroidia bacterium
GGCAAGTTCAAACACTCCAATATAGCACGCTCTGGAGATGACACAAGCACATCATGTTGATTGACTGTCATGATTTCTACACCCAACAGTTCATCACCCAGGAAAGAAGTAGTCATATATTTGATAGTCATATCCCACTCATCTTTTAGCAACCATGAAGGCAACTTATTGCTTTTGTCTGTAAACAGATAAGCAATAGGCTTCCCAATGGATAAGTAATGAGAGTATCCACGAAGTTCTAAAGCTGTATATGCACCCACTATGCAACTCTTACCAAGTTGTGTGTTATAAGACGATATTGCTGCAAGCAGACCTGGTTCTACCCCATGTATCTTATAAACTCCTTTTGATATTCGATCAAGCCACCCGCTTTTCATATAAGCAAACTGACCACGTGCATCCAATCCTTGACTTGAAAGCCACGAACCAAACAAAACGGAATCTCTTGGAGTAGTTTCTAATAATTGCTGTATTTTTGTAGCCATCTTCGTTAATTTTATGAATATCAGCCTAAATTTGTTGCAAAATACTCTTTTAATATTATTCAACCAAACATTTCCTGCAAATATTGTCGATTATTATAGAAATTTATCTCCAAATTCATATTTTTAGCGAATTATGGTATATAAATCATGCATATAACTATATATAAAGAGACTTTTGCCGTCCAAAAGAGAAAGATGGCTATCGCCATGGTAACAGCCATTGCCACAAACGACCCAAAGAAAAGGGAGATGCAGACTAGAAAACACACACAGGAACAGACATATTCTTCTCTCTATTCTGCATCACCTCGTTGTGATGTATCTGTCCCCATTCCATCACATAACTTATCTCACGAAGAAAACTCTCACCTAGTGGTGTTAGAGAGTATTCTACGTGGGGTGGTTGTTCTTTGTAGACGGTACGGGAAACAAGTCCGTCGTGTTCCAGCTGCTTAAGCGTGGAGACCAGCATCTTTTCACTGACTTGTGGAATAGAACGGAACAAATCTCCAAAGCGGCATTGTTCACCAGACATCTCGCTGATTTGCAACAGGGTTGCCATAATCCATTTGTTTCCCATCCACTCCAGTATGTAGGCAGCCTTACAATAGTTGTAGTCCAGTTTCTTTGCCATACAATTAATTCATTTTACGACGTAAAAATACTCTTATCATCTCCAATTTACGCATTACTTACCAAAAGGTTAGTGGCATAATGCAGGAAACATGCTCCGAAATGCCTATGACGACATAAATTTGCACCCCACAACGACAGATTATTATGGATTTACTGCATTTCAACGGTCCCGTTTGGCGGCCACCTTTTGAGGCGACATCGCAGCTATTGCAGGTGACAGCAGGTTGCACACACCATCGCTGCAAATTCTGTTCACTTTACGGAACGCAGAAGTTCCGAATGTCGCCAATGGAGGAAATAGAAGCAGACTTGAAAGTCATACAAGCATACCAGCCATGTGCACATCGAGTTTTCCTGACAGGGGCTAACCCGATGGTACTGACATTCAATCGTCTGGCAGACATCGCTTTGCTTATTAGACAATACCTACGTGATGGACACCCGACAATCGGATGCTTTGCGCGTATTACGGACATCAGCCGCAAAACGGACGAAGAACTTAGGGATCTTCACCAACTGGGCTTCGACTATATCAGTATCGGTACCGAGAGCGGTGATGACGATGTACTTATCCGAATGGACAAGGGCTATCTGTCTGCCGACATAGTAGAACAATGCCACAGGCTTGACGATGCCGGCATTCATTATAACCTGACGTATCTGACAGGACTTGCCGGCCACGGCCTTGGCAATAGGAATGCTATGCGCACATCCCATGTGTTCAGCCAGGTACATCCGGCAAGTATTAATTTCGTCTCGCTGACACTTTTTGATGACAGCGTCCTTTATGCCGAGATGAAACGCGGTGAATACACTCCCGCCACAGAGTACGAACGGTTGGACGAGTTGGTAACGCTAATCCTTAATCTCAATTGCAAAACCCAACTTATCGGCAACACGGTAAGTAATCCTGTTACCTTTACCGGCTATCTGCCTACGGACAGGAAATTACTCATTCAAGATCTTCTGACTGCCAAGGCTGCTTTGAGTGAAGATAATCTTGAACTGTATCGGAAGAATATTACGTCGTTGTAACGTCCTCATTCTGGTCATCTGTCTTTGTGGCGATAAATGCGTCGCATTTCTCACAACCTGGCATATGTATGGCCAGGTGTTTAAATGTTATTTAGTGTCTGTGAAGTTGTTGGAATTCATAGGATAGATTATTTTTATAGTTCAAGTCCGCCCCACTTGTCAATATTGGAATAATTTCACTGTGTTACATTTGTTTTACAGTGGTATTTTACAAGTTCTTGTAAATACTTGGATGATATTACTAAAATATATACCTTTGTTCAGACAGAAATAATGTTCAACAATTAAAAGTAAAAAAAACAATGAAACGAATGTGTAACTCACGAATGCACGTGTGTTGTTGTCAGATGATGTCAATGACAATGAAAGGCAGTATTTATTTATCTGGAATCAACGAAGCAATTAAGAAGCGATATGAAGAAAATAGCATTTACAATAGCAGTATTAACGAGCATCAGTATCAGTTCTATCTGGGCTGAGAATAACTCTGCCAGCGAGAGCACTGTGCATTATGTAAAGACACCGAGATTTGCCCTCCCCCTGGTAGAGAAATGGATAACCGAGTATGCAAAGACACATCCTGGCGTAGAGTTTCAGATTGCAAGAGGAAACCAAAACCAGGGAACTATCGACCTGAGTGTCGTATTTGAAAACCAGGACTTAAAAAAGGAAGACTTTAACTATTCCGTCGTATATTTTGGCGAATTCGCTGTACTGCCCATTACATCCAGCGGCAGCAAAGCGGCAAAAGTGCTTCAAGGCAAGCATCTGAACTCGAAAAAGCTAAAGCAGCTTTACTTCTTCAATGATGATTTCGAAGAAGGTTTAAAGAAAAATACACAGTTTGATAATCTTACCATCTATAGCGGCAGCAATGCCACATCGGTAGCAAAATCTTTTGCGCACAATCTTGGCGAAGAGAGCAGTCATTTCCGTGGCAAACGCATTTCCGGCGACGATCTCTATCTTAATACCGCCTTATCAAAAGATTCGCTGGGCATATCTTTTAACGCCCTTCCCAACATTTTTGACCTGAACAGCCGACATATCAAGGACAACCTTTCCCTCATCGGCATCGACGTAAAAAAGAATCTCGAGGAGAGTTTCTCCGACAAGACTACCCTGGACGAAGTGATCAGCGCCTTGGAGAATGACAGGGTGCAGGAAGTGGCAGTCGGAAAAATCGGCCTGAGCTATAACCAGGCTGACGATGATGTGAACCAGTTCCTTCAATGGGTATTGGCAAACGGAACAAAGTATAATCACCAGTACGGATTGCTGAATCTGAGATAAAATAAATTTCAATTAGACTTATGGGAAAAAGAATATTCATTGCAACTCTCGTTGCAATAAGCCCTTTGTTGGCTATAGCGCAGAATAAGATAACAGGTCATATTAGCGATGTCCGCTCGGGTGAACCGTTGATTGGCGCATCTGTAATAGTAAAAAGCGATAAGACGCAGGGCGTGGTGACCGACTTTGACGGAAACTTCACCCTGAACACCAGGGCGGATGCTCCGCTCACCCTCCGTGTGGAATATATAGGGTACCGTCCACTTGACGTAGATGTCTATGACTTTGCCGAGCCGGTGGAAGTATCGTTGGTTGACGATATTAATAAAATTAACGAGATAGTTGTGGTTGGTTACGGTACCCAGAAGCGTATCGAGCTTACCAGCAGCATCTCTACCATCGGCAGGGACATCCTCAATCAGCCATCGCCATCAATAGAAAATGCCCTCCAGGGCGCCGTGGCCGGCCTGAACGTATCCACAACCTCAGGCCAGCCAGGAGCGGTGAGCAACATCCGTATCCGTGGTGGCAACTCCATTACCGGAGGCAATGAGCCGCTTTACGTCATTGACGGACTCATCGTATATAACGATCTGTCTTCAACCAAGACAGGCGCTTCCGGAAGCGATGCCTCCCTCGACCCGCTGGCTTTCCTGAACCCTTCCGACATTGAATCGATAGAGGTGCTGAAGGATGTCTCTGCAACCGCCATCTACGGTACCCGCGGTGCCAACGGCGTAATCATCATCACAACCAAGAAAGGCTCACACGGCCGCAATACCGTGAACTACACCGGATCCTACGGAGTAAGCTCCGCATCGAGGAAACTCGCCTTCCTTAATGCCCGGCAGTTTACGGAACTGTATAACGAACTGAATCCCGGTTCTCCCCTTCAGGCCCCGGACGCCAATTACGACTGGCAGGACGCTGCTCTTAGAAGCGCCCTCACCCAAGAGCATCAGGTCAGCTTCAACGGCGGTGACGAGATATCACGCTACTCGATCAGCGGAGGCTATAAGGACCAGGAAGGTATCATAATAGGTACGGATCTTAAGCGCTACACAGGACGCATCAATTACGAGCGCAACTTCTCTCCGCGTCTGTTGATAGGTGTCAACGCATCCGGAGCATACAGCAGCCTCAGCGGACTGCGCAACGTGGATCACGGCAATTCCGGTCAGACAGCCAAGTGGGCGGCCAACAGCTGGATGTCAGCCCTCATCACCCCGTCCACACAGCCTATCTACAACGCCGACGGCTCGTACAACTATTCTATAACACCGATCAGCCAGGATGTCTTCGTGCGTGACGGACAGTCAGTGGTAGGAAACCCGATCTCCGACCTGAACAACATCAAGACATCGACCACCAATACACGCGTCATTGCAAATGCGTATGTCGAGTGGGAGGTGATCAACCACCTTAAATTGAAGGCCAACCTGGGCGCTGACCTTTCGAATACCAAAGAAAGCAACTATTCTCCGTCATATTCTACAACCGGTCTGGAATACCACGGAGTTGCCTCTGTCGGTGAGAACCGTACCAATGTATGGCAGGCGGAATATACCGCCAATTATGACCGTACCCTCGACGTCCGTCACCACATCAACCTCCTTGCCGGTTATACCGCACAGCGCACAGACCGCAGCGGCTTTGCGACCACCGTCCGCAACTTTGCCAACGATGCCACCGGCTACAACAACCTCTCGGCGGGAAGCGATTTGTACCGTTCCACAAGCGATGCAGCCATCAGCACCCTCCAGTCTGTTCTGGGACGTGCCAATTATTCATATGACTCCCGCTACAACGCCAGCCTGACACTGCGCGCCGACGGCTCAAGCCGCTTTGCCAAGAATCACAAATGGGGTTGGTTCCCGTCTGCAGGTTTTTCCTGGAATATAGACCAGGAGAAGTTCATTCATCTTGGAAAGGATGTAGATTTCCTGCAGCTTCGTCTTTCAGCAGGTGTCGTAGGTAACCAGGAGATCGGTGACTATCAGTTCGGCGCCAATGTTTCTCCGACAGAAATTCCCTTCATTTATAACGGCGAGGAAACTGTGGCATATTATATCGTAAACAAGGCAAATCCTGACCTCAAATGGGAAAAGACCGCTTCATACAACGCGGGTATCAGTTCCGGATTTTACAAGGGACGTCTTAACGTCACATTCGACGCTTACTACAAAAAGACCACGGACCTTCTCCTGCAGGTTCCAGTCGAGGGCGTTACTGGCTACGAGACATCACTCCGTAATATAGGTGCTGTCACCAACAAGGGTCTTGAGCTTGAAGTCGGTGGAATCCTCATCGACAGCAAGAACCTTAAGTGGAACGTCAACGCAAGTATCGCCCATAACAAAAACGAGGTTACCAGCCTTGGACGCGCCTCATCCATCATTCCATCCATCAGCGGAGCCACTCTGTCTTACATCTCCCCTCTTATCGTAGCCGTCGGCGAGCCTCTCGGCACCTTCTACGGCTATAAGTTCAAGGGCATCGTGCAGTCGGAAGAACAGGCCGCAACGCTTAAGCCTCAGACCATAAATAAGCTTGAACCGGGTAATCCATACTATGAGGATGTGAACGAAGACGGAGTCGTGAATACGGAAGACCAGACCGTACTCGGCAATTCACAGCCAAAGCTTACCTACGGACTGAACACCACCCTTAAATACAAGAATTGGGATCTGTTTGCTAATGTGGCCGGCTCGTATGGAAACAAGTTATATAATGGACTTGCCACTCGACTCACCAAGGGATCTACTTACTACAACAGCCTTGCCGTTGTAGCCGACCGCTGGACGCCTGACAATCCAAGCAATACAATCCAGAAGGCAAGCAACGACCTGACAGTTGTCTCTGAAAGCCGCTACGTAGAAGACGCAAGCTATCTGCGCGTGAAGAACCTCCAGCTGGGATACACCCTGGCCGCTCCAAAGGTTTCCAAGGATGCACGTCTTCGTCTTTACGTATCGCTGCAGAACTTCTTCACCTTTACCCGGTATTCCGGCTATGACCCGGAGGGCGGCCGTAACGGATCCGATGAGCAGAGCGCCCTTTATCAGGGTATCGACATGGCCACCTATCCAACGGCCAAAACCGTATTGTTCGGTGTTGGCCTGACATTATAGCAAAGGTTTAACAAGAGAACTGTAATAATAACAAGGTAAAATAGATGAGCGATATGAATAATTCTATTTCAACATATATACTGTCAGCAGGACTGCTGCTGACCGGCGGTTGCGCAGACCTGGACCAGAGCTCCATCAGTTCGATAGACAAGGATAATTTCTATCAGAACGAGTCAGATGTCAAAGTGGCATTGAACGGCATCTATCAGACTCTGAGTGATGGCGGCATGAACGGGCCATGGAACGACGAGCTTATATTCCTCAATGACCTCCAGAGCGAATACGCCCGCAGGGGAACGGCCAACAGCGCCGCCATCACGGAAATCGGTGACTTTTCCATTACCCCTACCAACGATTTCGTAAAGACAGGCTGGCTCTATAGATACAAGGCCATCAACCGCGCCAATATCCTGATTGACAAGGTTAGCAACAATTCTCAGGTGCCAGAGTCGGTACGCAGTGATTATGTGCGTTCGGCAAAGTTCCTACGCGGCCTCTATTATTTCGACCTGGTGCGTCTATTCGGAGATGTCCCTCTTGTTTTGCACGATGGCGAAGGCGAGGGTGAACCCCGCACATCCAAAGACCTGGTTTATGAGCAGATCGTGGCTGACCTGACGGAAGCCGAGCAAATCTCGGCAGACTTCCCAAAGCTCACCAGCGAGGCCTCTTCACAAGCCGCTTCCGGACTGCTGTCAAAGGTCTATATCACCTGGGCTCAGACAGATACAGATTACTCGAAGGAACATCAGTCTGAGCTGTATCAGAAATCCGTCGAAGCTGCCGACAGGGTTATCACTTCAAAGAAGTACAAGCTTGTGGACAAGTTCATAGACAACTGGTCACTTGACAAGAAAGAGGGCCCGGAGCTGATCTTCACGGTCGAGCACAAATTCGGCGTCAACAGAAACGTCACAGGCCACTGCGTGTTCTCTACGGGATTCACTAACGAGAAGCTGCCGGTTATCGCCGCTATCAACAACAACCTCTACCACGAGTTCGACGCCAACGACCAGAGGCGCAACGCTTCAGTGACCCTGCGTCTATTCGACCCGGCAAAAGGAGAGGAATTCGACTTTGAGCGCCTGCGTTTCCGCAAGTACATAGACACCCTCTATATGGCCAACGAGAGCGCTCCTTATATCTCAGGCCAGAACACAAGTTCATCAGTACTGCGCTATGCCGAGGTGCTTCTTGTCAAGGCTGAAGCCGAGAATGAACTGAACGGACCAACACAAGCTGCCTATGAAGCACTTAACGCCATCCGCCGCCGTGCTTATAAGAATCCGGACACAGGCAGCCAGAGGCGGCCGTCAGACGGTACGCCCGTGGATCTGTCAGGACTAAGTAAGGAGCAATTCCGCAAGGCTGTCCAGGACGAGCGTTACCGCGAGTTCGTCACCGAGGGCAATCGCTGGTTCGACCTGAAGCGCTGGCACATCCTGGTGAAGACCATAAAGGAAAAGGTTCCTTCGGATGACCTCAAATACAAGAACATTTCCACCCGCAACTATTACCTCCCAGTTCCTGAAGGACAGATCAAACTGAACCCAAAACTGGAGCAGAACTGGGGTTATGCCGGAGAGACGTCCGGTGACCCATATTCAGCATTGGGTTGGAAATAAAGCAATGGTTTAAAGAATATAGTATAAAAACAAGAATATAAAACAAATAGTATTATGAAACATATATTGAAATCAAGTTTTGCAGTTATTGCATTCACTCTCCTCGGCGCAGCCGCTCAGGCTCAGACATACGCAGATTATAACAAGCGAGAGTTGATTTGGCAGGTATTGGATCAAAGCCGTGCAAACGACTATGTCCCGGTGTTCTTCAACATCCACTTCAAGGACAAGGAAGGCCAGAAGGCCGTTCAGTCACATATCGACTGGTATAAGACAACCCACGTGGATTTCGTCAACGTAAAGTACGAGTACTTCCCTGAGATCCAGGCCGTGAGCAGCACCAAGGACTGGAAGAAAATCAAGCCGTTCGCTCCAGAGACATGGGAGGAGCAGCTCAACGTAGTGCGTCAGCTTAAGCGTGAGCTGGGAGACGAGGCCCTAATCATCCCTACGGTATTCTCGCCTCTGCGCGTTCTGATCCAGACCGCAGGCTCGCAGCTGTCAAGCGACAGGGAGGGACGCCGTCATTTTGTGGAACTGATCAAACAGGACCCAGAGGCCATCAAGCCTGCCCTCGAAGCTGTGACACAGAGTCTCCTCTATTATATCCGTGAGGCCCGCAAGGCCGGCGCCGACGGCTTCTACATCTCTTCACAGGGCGACGACCTTGAGGAGTTCGGCAACGGTGTATTTGCAGAAATCATCAAGCCTTACGACATACAGCTCACCCAACTTGCTTCCGAGATTGCTCCGTTCAACATCCTTCATATCTGCGAAAGCGGAGGTCACTTCACTGAATCCACCTTCAACGACTATGCGGACTATCCTGGCAGCGTAGTCAATCCTCCGCTCCACAACTGGAAAGGCAAGGGACTTACCCTTAAAGAAATCAGCAAGTTCTTCGGCCGTCCTGCCCTTGGCGGACTCAACAACCGCAGCAAGGCTCTTAAGGAAGGTGATCTCGAAGCCCTGAAAGCCGAGGCTGACGAAATCCTTAAGGATGCACCTGCCAACTTCATCTTCGGAGCCGACGACTCCCTCTTCAATGACGTCGATCAGGAAACCTTGCGCAAACTTGTAGATTACATCCACACCTGGCGTCAAACTCATAAATAATTATGAAGAAAACGATAATTTGGATTGCATCACTTGCCGTTGGCTCCGTCCTTGGTATTCTTGGCATCGCGTGGCTCGATGAAGTGATGAACTTTGTGGCAACAGTCTATACCAGGCTCTTCCAACTTCTGGCCGTGCCTACGATTGTTTTGGCCGTAATCACCACCTTTGCCACCTTTGGCTCAAAAGGATCCGGCCGCATCTTTGGACATACGCTGGTTTATACGCTTCTGACCACTTTTGCCGCCGCCATAGTCGGAGCCCTGCTCTTCGTGCTGATCTCCCCGGGTAACCTGCCTGTGGAGATTATCAGCCGGGCAGCGAACGAGGGCATAGCCGACGCCCCGCACCAGTCGTATTATGAACATATTCTGAGTGTCATCCCAAATAATGTCGTCAAGCCTTTCCTCGAAGGGAATGTACTGTCTCTTTTGCTGTTGGCCTTCGCCATAGGCATAGGACTGTCCAAGCTGCCTGAGAGCGAGAACAAGGCGGTCGTCGTAAATGGATTGCTGGGGCTGCAGGAACTGCTTTTCCTCCTGATCCGGGGACTTATCTGGACGCTGCCACTGGGCATCGTCTCTTTCTCGGCGCAGCTTTCAGCACAGGTCACTGCCGGAGTCGCAGCTGATTCAATTGGAAAGTATGTTCTTGTGGTATTAGGAGGCAACGTGATACAGTTCTTCGTTATTCTTCCGCTTTTTCTTCTGGCCCGTGGTCTGAATCCAATCCACGTACTGGGACGTATGATGCCAGCTGTGCTAATGGCCCTCTTTACCAAGAGCAGCGCCGCTACCCTGCCCGTTACTATGGAATCTGCAGAGCAGCGTCTTGGTGTCCGCAAGGAGATTTCCCGTTTTGTCCTTCCGATTTGCACTACAATCAATATGAACGGCTGCGCGGCTTTTATCCTAGTCACCTCGCTCTTTGTAATGCAGAACGGTGGCACGCCCATCCAGTTGAGCACGATCCTGCTTTGGATCTTTATTGCCGTCTTCTCGGCAATCGGCAATGCAGGCGTGCCTATGGGCTGCTATTTCCTGACGCTCTCTCTGATGTCTGGCATAGGCGCCCCTGTGGCCATCCTCGGCATTATCCTGCCTATCTACACTATAATAGACATGGTGGAGACAGCCGAGAACGTATGGTCCGACTCCTGCGTCTGCGCAATGACCGACCATGATTTGAGATAATATGTACGACCTATTGGGCTTAAAATGATTTAATAATTTTTTTTTAAGAATCCTCTTGGATTCTCAATCTCCTTTGCGATATTCCAAATAGTCTTCCTTACCCAGATGGGTGCCACCTTCAAGTCCTGCTCAAATGTCTCAATCGGCAGGTTCTTTTGAAGTAACCCCTTTATAACCGTCCTATGCTGAGCTGTCATCCTATCTTCGCCGATGGATTTCATCGCTTGAATAAGGATGGCTAGGAATTCGTTCTTGACGGCGAAGTTCTTGGGGACACAGCGTTTGAACGTGACGGTCCTAGGACCCACCTCAATCTTGCGGGCTGAGCCCGAAGTCAAATATACATAATTCATAGGGACCTGCGTCGAGAGACCAAGCATATTCTGCGCAGTCTCCCCCGTCGGCAATACCTGGGCATTGTCCCTGCGGGCAATCGCCTTCACGAGATCACCCACCTCTGGATAGAGCAGCCCGAACCTAGTCTCAATGGGTTTATAATAGACTCCCTTCGCCAGGCGGCACAAGAGTCCCTTCTCAGCGAATTCCGACAGAAGACGGCTTATAAAGACGTCGTTACCGGTCTTCGCAAAGTCCGATACAAAGAACAAGGTTCCAGCCTCGCTCTGCTGTATCTGCTGCTCTATGTCATCAACTATACGCATAGTATCCAAGTAGAAAGTTTTTGCAAAAATTTCTACCTGCAAAGATAAGTGATTTCAGAATACGATGCAACTAATCTGAAGAAAAAACAGTTGAACATCTCCCC
>CADBMK010000026.1 GCA_902795785.1 uncultured Bacteroidia bacterium
ACCTCGACAATCCTGGCAGAGCCGTCAGACTGGAGATCCACTTTAATGTCAACGCTCCTGACCCTGCCGGCAAAAGCCACGGTACAGGTCAGAAGCGCCGCTATTGCAAAAAAATACCTCTTCATTAGAACTTCATGCTGGGCATTTCGGTTTTTCCCTCTGGTTCAGCCAGATACTCCTTGACGGAGAATCCGAACAAGCCTGCAAGGACGGAATCAGGGAAAGAGCGCACCGCACGGTTGAGTTTGGTCACCGCATCATTGTATGTCATACGGCTCATACGAACCTGATTCTCATAGGTATTGACGCTGTTCATAGCCGTCTTGAACATCTCGCTGGCCTTGAGTTCAGGATACTGCTCGGCTACTACGTTGATGGATTTGAAAGCGGAAGCAAATGAAGACTCCTGTGAAGCGACTTCGCCTGCCGAACTCTCCCTGGTAAGGGTTTTCCTGCTTGCAATAACATCCATAAGAGTCTGATACTCATGCTTGTCATAAGACTGCACAAGTTCTGCGAGGGATTTGAGGGCATCCCAGCGGCTGTTCATCTGAACGCCGATTTGACTCATTGAATTCTTGACGAACTCGTCAAGGCTGACGAGCTTTCTCTGAACTGAAATTGCCCACAGAGCTATGACAGCAAGGACAACGATTAAAATTATCATCTGATAGAGGTTTTATTTGTTAAAGCTTTGAATACAAATATAATCAATTATCTTTTTCTCCCGGCCAGTTTCATACACAGGAGGGAAAGCAGGAAAGCAAGGACAGCCGCTGCCGCAGCAAGCACCACCGCCCCCGCCACATACTCGACAGCCCAGCCGCCGAACTTCACGGAAAGGGCCGTATCCCTTGAAAGCCATCCGTCCATCAGTCTATGGCCGATCCACCAGCTGCCTCCGACGATGAAAGGCGCAACCGGAGGGATGCTGATATTGCTGGCAACCCCGGCGATGGTCTTGCTGAGCCCGAACAGGCCGGCGATGCCGATGGCGGCAATCAACTGGAAGCCCCAGATTGGAAGAATGCCGCAGAACACACCCACGGCAATGGCCAGGGCAACCTTAAGGTTGGAGTCTTCCGCATTAAGTATATACTTAAGAAAGAAACTCTTAGGCCATTTCCAGAAGAGACAGTAGGAAACAAAGCAAGGATTTACGAGGCTTATTCGGGCGAAGTCCCTTACAGGCTTGAAATGTGACACCCTGTCCTCACCGGACTGATAAAGCACGCGGACTGGCACATTCTTGACATTGATTCCCTCCCATGCCGAGAAGACCAGGGTCTCAAGTTCAAACTCATAGCCTCCGGTGTAATGCCTGTTATCCAGATTCATTTTCCTGAGAGGATAGAGACGGAAGCCTGACTGGGTGTCAAACAGATGGATACCGGTCTCGATCCTGAACCACATATTGGAGAAGCGGTTTGCGAAGGTGCTCTTTGCCGCCATACCGTCGGCGAAGAGGTTGCGGGCTCCCACAATAAGGCTGTCCGGCTCCTTCACGATGGCATCGATGAATACGGGAATGTCAGAAGGATAGTGCTGACCGTCGGAATCGATGGTGATGGCATAGGTGAATCCAAGGCTCTTTGCCAGGCGCAGGCCGTCCAGAAGGGCCCGTCCCTTGCCCATGTTTTCAGGATGGGTAAGAACGTGCTTCAGGGCAGGGCCAAAGGAAGCGAGAATCTCCTTTGTATCATCCGTGCAGCCGTCATCCACGACGATAACGTCAGCGGTATATTTCAGAACCTGGCTGATTACGTCCCGGATAGTCCTGCCATTGTTATAGGTAGGAATAATGACGGCGCAGTTCAGGCTGGAAAGAGTTTCCTTCATTATCTGATCGGTAAAGGTTTGTCATAGGAATAGCCCTCCGCGTCAAGCAGGTCAAGGACCTTTTCCAGAAGTTCTCCCGCATTGGGGAGACGGTCATGCATGAGGATGACGCTTCCTGGTTCAAGCAGGGTCCTAATCCTTCCCAGAACCACATCGTCGTCATCCGTAACCGTATCGTAAGTCCTGATATTCCAGCCAACGGTCTTGAAGCCCATCTTTTTCACGCAGGCGGCAACCATCGGGTTGGTAACTCCGAAAGGAGGACGATAAAGGTCAGTCTTCTCCCCTGCCGCCTCCTCGATGGCATCCAGACAGAGCTGCGCATCTTTCACCATCTTCTTACGGGAATACAGAGGATATGTATTGGCGTGCGAGTACGAATGGCAGCCTATGGCATGGCCCTCAGCCTTAAGGCGTCTTATGATGTCCCCGTTCCCGGGAACCTTCTCCCCAATGAGGAAGAATGTAGCCCTGGCGCCCTTCTTACGCAGGACATCCAGCACAGCCGGGGTGTTCTCGGCATCGGGGCCGTCGTCAAATGTGAGATAGACGACCTTATGTGTGGCGCCGCGCTCCTTGCAGAAGGCATTGACATACACTCCGGACTTAATGGAAGCGGAAGCCCAGACAAGGAATACGATAGCGGCGACGATTAGAATTGTAACTGTAACGGCTGACATTTTCATTTTCCTGATCTTATTACAAGGCCGTCATACGCAGGAAGCACCTCACTTCTTATGTGCCTTTCCCTGCAGAGTATCCTCAGGTCCTCGGCAAAGCGCTCATATCTCGGGAAGGTGTGGCTCAGATGGGTCAGGTAGGTCTTCCTGGCACCGATCCGGTCCGCAATCTCCAGGGCCTCGTCAAGGCTGAAATGAGAATGATGCTGTTTGTAGCCCACAGTATTGAGGGTAACGGCATCCAATCCCTCCAGAAGACGATACTCTTCCTCCGGGAGCCGGCTCATATCGGTAATATAGGCTATGTTTCCGAAACGAAAGCCAAGGACAGGCATAGCGTCGTGATAGCCCCTGATTGGGATGATAAGGGCTCCGTCTTCAGGCGCAACCTGGGCGGAAGGTTCCTTTACGACGATGTCTCCGCCAGACGGAGCAAGGCTGCCGTCGGGCATCTCGTAGCAATAGCCCTGGTCATGCACCCAGACCAGTTTCCTTGCCGCATTATCCTTCCTGATGGCGAAAGGCTTGTCATCGATGACGTGGACATGCCATTCAGGAGCGCCAGGATACTTATCTTCCGCAAACACATAGGAATACTCCCTCTTGAGGGAATTCAGAACCCTTTCCTCGCAATAAATCTCGGAAGCGCACCTGTCTATATAATTCAGGGAGCGCAGGTCGTCCAGTCCCCCCGTATGGTCTTTATGATTATGTGTAATAAGGATGGCGTCCAGATGATCTACGCCAGCGGCAAGCATCTGGGAACGGAAATCCGGTCCCGCATCCACAAGAATCCTAAGTCCATTGTAATCAACGAGCACCGATGAGCGGAAACGCTTGTCACGGGAATCGGTGGACTGACAGACCTCGCACCGGCAGCCTATGATAGGGACACCCTGTGACGTACCGGTTCCGAGGAACCTCATTGTAACACCTTCAGACATTTATATTATTTCCTCCGTAATCTTGCCGACTTTGGCGGCATCATAAGGTCTGACGACCCTGATATAATTCTCCGTATAACCTGCCATCTTTCCTCCCTTTTCAGAACTCTCGAAAAGAACGCCGGCACGGCATCCCCTGTGGGCCTCGACAAACTCCGCGTTAAGCCTGTCGGAAAGTTCCTCAAGGGCCTTCACCCTCTCCGCCTTCTTTTCCTCGCTCACCTGGTCAGGCATGACGGCGGCCCTGGTTCCCGGGCGCTTGCTGTAAGGGAAAATATGTATGAAGGACGGCCTGACGCGTTTCTCCAGGAAGTCATAGGTTTGACGGAAAAGTTCGTCAGTTTCTCCCGGAAGACCCACTATCACATCGATGCCGAAGAAAACCTTCAGCCTTCCGTCCATCTTCTTCCTGATATAATCTATCCTGTCCGCAAAGAAGTCGGTGGTGTACTTTCTTCCCACCTTCTTCAGAAGGCTGTCCACACCCACCTGGAGAGGAATATGGAAATGCGGCTGGAACTTGGTTCCGGAAGCAATCCAATCCACTATTTCCTCGGTAATGAGATTAGGCTCTATGGAGGAAATCCTGTAACGCTCGATTCCCTCAACCTCATTGAGCCTTTTGAGAAGGTCAAGGAAGGATTCTCCGGTGGTGCGTCCGAAATCGCCCGTATTCACACCCGTAAGGACAACCTCCTTTACGCCCTGGGCCGCAATGGCCTCGGCGTGCTTGATAACCTCACAGATGGGAATATTGCGTGAATTACCCCTGGCGTAAGGCACAGTACAGTATGCGCAGAAGTTGTTGCATCCGTCCTGAACCTTAAGGAAAGAACGGGTTCTTTCCCCGGTAGAGTATGCGCCGAATATGGTATTGTCGGCATCAGCGCCCTCAATGTCGGTTCCAAGAAGCCTCATTGTCTCGGGAACCACCCTGGATTTCTCCTTGGCACCGAATACGAGCTTAACGCCATCGATACCGGAGACCTCTTCACGTTTTAGTTCGGCATAGCAGCCGGTAACTACGATTGCAGCCTCAGGAGAAACCCTGTGGCACTTACGAATCGCATTCCTGCATTTGGCGTCGGAATGAGCGGTAACGCTGCAGGTGTTAACAAGATAAACATCTGCCTTTTCATTCCACGAAACCACTTCCAAACCGTTATTCTTGAAACCTCTCTCATATGTGGAAGTCTCAGCGTAATTCAGTTTGCACCCCAAAGTTAAAAATGCGATTCTTTTTGCCATAGTCTGCAAAAATAGCAATAATTCTCCGGTTATTGTTGAGGAGACAGCTTGTATGTGCCGCTGCCAACCTCAAGGACGTGCTTAGGTGATACAACTATCCTTGCAGTGGTATTTGCCGGAACGTCCAGGTCAAGGGTCTGAATCACATTGTCCTTTGCAGTCCACTTTACGCTGATCTTTCCGTATGGAGTCATAGTGCTTCCTTCCATCGAAGTCATTCCTCCGCCTGCGTGCGGCTGGACGGTGAACACCTTATAGCCAGGCTCCACCGGCCTGATGCCAAGGGCCCACTCATAAAGCCAGTTTCCTATGGCTCCGTAAGAGTAGTGGTTGAAAGAATTCATACCCTGGATGATGCTTCCGTCTTCCTGAATGCTGTCCCAGCGTTCCCAGATGGTAGTTGCGCCCTTTGAGATTGGATAAATCCAGCTTGGACAGGTTTTCTGGAACAGAAGGGTATATGCCATGTCCACATAGCCATAAGAAGAAAGGACATCGCAGATATAAGGAGTTCCGAGGAAGCCTGTGGAGATATGGTTATTATTGGCCTTGATAAGCCTGACAAGCTGATGGAAAGCCTCAATGCTCTGTGCCCTGTCCTGGAAGAGATTGAACTTGAGGGCAAGGACATAGGCTGTCTGGGTATCCTGGCTGAGAAGCCCGTCCTCCTTGATATAAGCCTTCCTGAAAGCGTCCACAACCTTGCTGTAAACATCACGGTAATATTCCTCGTCTTCCGCCCGTCCAAGGACGGCGGCGGTCTTCACAAGGATGTCCACGGAATTTGCATAGAAGCACTGAGCCACAAAATGCACGTCAGTAGGAGTGAATGCCAGCCAGTCTCCAAAGTGCCTCTTCTCATTATTCCAAAGCCAGGAGCGGTCCTTGCTCTCAGCAACCATATGATCGACCCAGGCCTTCATCGATGCGTACTGATCCTGAAGGATGGAAACGTCACCGAACCTGAGGTAATGCTCCCAAGGGATAATGGTGGCGGCATCGGCCCAGCCGGTTGCTGAGAGCCTGTCCACGCTTTCCGGGAATACGTCAGGAATAACGCGCGGAACCGATCCGCTCTCCCTCTGATCCACGGCCAGGTCTGCAAGCCACTTACGGAAAAAGCGGTCCACTCCACTGTCAAGGAAAGCGGCAGTCGGGAAGAACACCTGGGCGTCTCCCGTCCAGCCGAGACGCTCGTCCCTCTGAGGACAGTCTGTAGGGATATCCACGAAATTGTCCATGAAACTCCATTCAATATTATTCTGGAGCTGATTGATTAAAGGGTCCGAGCAGGTAAAACTGCCGGTCAGGCCGGCTGAGCTGACTGCCACGGCCTCGAAATCCTCAGGCTTCAACTCACCCTTCAAGCCGTCCACGCAGATATATCGAAAACCATAGAACGTAAACCTAGGCTCGAATACCTCCCTGCCTTCTCCATCCAGTACATAAATACTTGTTGCCTTTGCCGTACGGAGATTGGCCGTGTAGAAATTGCCGTCCCCGTCAAGGATTTCAGCGTGGGTGATGCGGACCGTATCGTCCTTGTGTCCCTTAAGGACAACCCTTTCCCAGCCGACAATATTCTGGCCGAAGTCAATTACCTTTTCCCCCTTAGGCGTGGTGATAACGCTTACAGGTTTAAAAACCTTCTTGACGGTGACAGGATTACCCTCCGTGCTGATGAGATTGCCGTAGCCGATATCATTATGCTCTACAGCCGGAGTCCAGTCAGGGCGGACATTATGATCCACGGTTTCCCCGTCATAGATGGTTGAGAACGTAACCTGACTTGGGGACATTTCCCAGGCGCCATCCGTCACAAAGGTCTGTTTTGTACCGTCGGTATATTCCACATTGACCTGCATAAGCAGCATCAAGTCGTTGCCATACTTGAAACGCTGGTCAGGACGGCCCCATCGCATACCGCTGCCGTACCATCCCGGAGCCACGGTAACCTCAACGGCGTTCTTTCCCTTAGCAAGTACGGAAGTAACGTCATAAGCCTGATACTGTAGCCTTTTCCCGTAAGAAGTCCATCCGGGAGAAAGAAAACCGTCACCCAGTTTGCGGCCTGCTATTGAAGCCTCATATACGCCATGGGATGTAATGTAGGCGGTGGCCCTTTTCACCTTGGACCTGAGGACAAGGGTGTTACGGAAACTGACCGGAGCGGACGCTTCCTTCTGTCCAATCCACTTAGCTTTCCAGTCGTCCGTGCCGAGTCCGGTACGGAATGAAGAATAAACCCTTTCGGATTTGTTGCCATAATTATCCCAGGCAACTACAGACCAGGAATACTCCGTGTCAGGATAAAGCCTGATTTGCGGCTTAATGCCATAACTCTGGGAAGACTGGACCTTACCCGAACTCCAGGAGTCCCTGTTGCAGGAAACTTTCAAATCATAAGCAACCTGATATGTCTTTCCCTTCCTGGATTCCAGCATCCATCCAAGGGCGGGAGTTTCATTCACCGACACGCCGACAGGATTCTCCTGGCGGTTAACATTCATGCCAGTTACGTTAAGTCTGATGATCTGCGCCTGAGAGGTCACAGAAATCAGGAAGGCCAAAGCGGCTGAACAGTATTTCATAGCGTATCAATTATGTGGATAAATTCTTTCATTCCTTCCGTGGCTGTAGCCCTTATATGATGGATATTGCCGCCACGGATGGGTATATCCTTAGGATCAATCACATAGACCGGAGTGTCTGCCCTGGCATACCGGTAAAGGCCGGCTGCAGGATAAACCTGGAGCGAGGTTCCGACAATCAGGAGGACATCACATTCAGAGATGACGTCAATAGCCCTGTCTATCATCGGCACGGCTTCCCCGAAAAAGACTATATGCGGCCTCAACTGGGAGCCGTTAGGAGCCTTGTCGCCAAGGTTAACCTCTTCATAGCGCACGTCAATCACCTCTTTCTCGGAGAACGTATCGTCATACACACCGGTTTCCGGACGGACTTTGGTAAGTTCTCCGTGAAGATGCACTACGCGGGTACTTCCCGCCCTTTCGTGCAGGTTATCCACGTTCTGAGTGATTACCGTTACAATGTTTCCCTCCTCAAGTGCGGCGATGTCCCTGTGGGCGGAGTTCGGCTTGGCAAGGGCGAGTTCCTTCCTTCTCATATTATAGAACCCAAGGACCAGTTCCCTGTTCCTGTAATATCCGTCGATGGAGGCCACCTCCATAGGATCGTATTTTGCCCAGAGACCATCGTTGTCCCTGAATGTGCCAAGGCCGCTTTCCGCGCTTACACCGGCACCGGTAAGGACGGCTATTTTCTTTTTACTCATATTTTTCCGTTAAGCTTTATGTCGGCGGATGATGAGCCAACGCCTATTTCAAACACCCCGTTGACCGGAATCCAGGAGTGTGCCGCTGTTGAATAATCCTTAAATGCGTCAGCATCCAGGGTAACCACCACATCCGAAGATTTGCCAGGTGCAAGAGAAATCTTGTCAAAGCCCTTGAGGACTCCGTTTACATATACCTGAGCAACCTCCTTGGCTGCAACCCTGCCGGTATTCTTAATGGTAAAGCATACATCTACGCTTCCGTCGTCCTTCCTAAGGAGCTTAAGGTCAGAGTACGCGAAGGTTGTGTAAGAGAGGCCGTATCCGAAAGGATACATAGGGTTTTTCCCGAAATGGCTGACTCCCCTGTATCCTAGATAGACGCCCTCGCCGTAAACCGTAACCGGAGTTGAATCCCTGTTCTTGGATCTCTGCCTTATTGCAGGTATGGTCTTCTGGTAATACTCATATGCAGGATTCTTCTCAAGCGAGCCCCAGAACGTAAACGGAAGACGTCCTGAAGGAGCCACCCTGCCGCTTACGATGTCAGCAAGGGCGTGTCCGCCTTCCTGGCCGCCATACCAGGCAAAGATGATTGCCGAGACGCTGTCCTTCCATCCGTTAATATCCACTTCTCCGCCGGAATTAACAATAACTATGGTATTGGCGTTAGCCTCCGCTGCAGTACGTATCATATGATCCTGGCCGTCAGGGAGGGCATAGGTCCTGTCTGCTCCCTCCTTCTCGGTTTTATTGTCAAATCCCGCGCAGACGATAACCGCGGCAGCCTTCCTGAGGGCCTCTTCATCAAGGTCCCCTGTCATGAGCCTTACCTTATAGCCCTTTCCGAGATTCTTCATTGCCTGATAGAAAGTCACGTTCCTTTCTTCAAAAGGAGACATGGCTCCGCTTCCTCCTCCGAAGGCCACGCAGTCGGCGTTAGGTCCCAGGATGATTATTTCCTTCTTTGAAGGCTTTATAGGGAGGGCGCCCTCGTTCTTCAGAAGCACCGGACCCTCAACGGCAGCATCGTAAGCAAGCTTGCGTGAAAGGTCATAATCCTCAGGGATGGACGCATCCTTGACAGGTGCATCCAGAAAGCCGTAATGGCTGAAACCTGAAAGGATATGGATACACTTCTGATCAATGTCATCCTCCGAGATCACTCCATTGTCCAGGAGAGGCTTTACAAGGGAAATGTTTGTGGTATAGTCCTTAGGCATTTCAAGATCAAGCCCTCCCTTGATTACTCCGAGGGTCGTATAGGTGGAAGACCAGTCGGACATCACTATTCCGTCGAAGCCCCAGCCGCGAAGCATTCCGATGAGCTCCGCATTCTCTGCGGCATGGACGCCGTTGACCGGATTGTAGCTTGTCATTACGCAGGCCACATCTGCCTTCTCCACCGCCTTGCGGAAAGTCGGGAGATAGATGACGTTCATAGTCTTCTCGTCAGCCACCGAATTGGTGCCGTGACGGTCGTATTCCTGATTGTTCAGGGCAAAATGCTTGATAGTGGCCATGATGCCCCGGCTCTGGATTCCCTTGATATACTCGCAGGCCTGTTCAGACGCAAGGTAAGGGTCTTCACCGTAATACTCAAAATTGCGGCCGCAGAGGGCGGACCTGTAGATATTCACTCCCGGGCAGAGCATTATTCCAACGCCCCTGGCTTTGGCATCATAGCCGATACCGGTTCCTACTCCGGCTGCAACCTCACGGTTCCAGGAAGAAGCCAGGGATATTCCACAAGGATAATACGTGCTGTGGGTATCGTTCCTGACGCCCTGCGGACCATCAGCCATCCTGACCGAAGGAATGCCGAGCCTTTCAATGGCCGCAGTGTGGAATCCGTCAACGGAGCCGCTTATCAGGGCCACTTTTTCTTCGAGTGTCATACGTTTCACAAGGGCCTGTGCCCTTTTTACATCAGAGTCGGTGGGTTTTGCAAATGACGTAACCGATACCGCAAGTACGGACGCCAAAAAGAAGAATCTTTTGAACATGGTCATTGATTATTAGTGTATGACACTAAAATAACAAAAAAAATCCGCCCGGAAAACTCCGGACGGATTAATATGGATTCAAGTCAGAAGACTAGAGCTGAGGACCAGCTGCTACGAGAGCCTTACCAGCCTCGTTGCCTTCGTACTTCTTGAAGTTCTTGATGAATCTTGCAGCAAGATCCTTAGCCTTCTCTTCCCACTGTGAAGCCTGTGCGTAGGTGTCACGTGGATCGAGGATCTCAGTTGCAACGCCTGGGAGGACTGTAGGAACTGTGAAGTTGAAGTAAGGGATCTGCTTTGTAGGAGCCTTGTCGATAGAACCGTCGAGGATTGCGTCGATGATTCCACGGGTATCACGGATAGAGATACGCTTTCCGGTTCCGTTCCATCCTGTATTTACGAGGTATGCCTTAGCACCGCTCTTCTGCATCTTCTTAACGAGCTCCTCAGCGTACTTTGTAGGGTGAAGCTCGAGGAATGCCTGTCCGAAGCAAGCTGAGAATGTAGGAGTAGGCTCGGTAATTCCGCGCTCTGTACCTGCAAGCTTAGCTGTGAAACCTGAGAGGAAGTAGTACTTTGTCTGCTCAGGAGTAAGGATAGATACTGGAGGAAGTACTCCGAATGCATCAGCTGAGAGGAAGATAACCTGCTTTGCAGCCGGACCCTGTGAGTAAGGACGAACGATCTTGTTGATGTGATAGATAGGATAAGATACACGGGTGTTCTCGGTAACCTTCTTATCAGCGAAATCGATCTTGCCTTCAGCGTCAACGGTTACGTTCTCGAGGAGGGCGTCACGACGGATAGCGCCGTAGATGTCCGGCTCAGACTCCTTGTCAAGGTTGATAACTTTGGCATAGCAGCCACCCTCGAAGTTGAATACGCCGTTGTCGTCCCATCCGTGCTCGTCGTCACCGATAAGGCGACGCTTAGGATCGGTAGAGAGGGTAGTCTTACCTGTACCAGAGAGACCGAAGAAAATAGCGGTGTTCTCACCGTTCATGTCGCAGTTTGCAGAGCAGTGCATAGAAGCGATACCCTGGAGTGGGAGGTAGTAGTTCATCATAGAGAACATACCCTTCTTCATCTCACCGCCGTACCATGTATTGATGATAACCTGCTCACGTGTAGTGGTGTTGAATGCAACACAGGTCTCGCTATTCAGACCCAGTTCCTTATAGTTCTCTACCTTTGCCTTAGAAGCATTGTAGATTACGAAGTTCGGCTCAAAGTTCTCCAGTTCCTCTGCTGTAGGAAGGATGA